>JBOHCO010000078.1:0-9333 GCA_050698895.1 Streptosporangiaceae bacterium | reverse complement strand
CTCCGGCAACAGCGCATCCGGCTGATCATCACCAGCATGCTGGGTCCGGTACGCGATCAACTCGGCCGATACGGCATCAACGCCGCCCTCGGCCCCGGTGCCTACTACGACACTCCCGGCGAGGCGCTCGAGGCATTCCAGGCCGCCGACCGTCCGGGTGGCCCGCCCAGGCCGGGCCAAGACACGCCGCCCAGCCCAGCCTGAGACTGCGGGCGCCGGCATCTTGCCCGCACCGCCACCGGGTCAGGCGGCCAGGGTGAGGAACAGCGCGATGGTCGTGCCGTACAAGGCGTGCGCAGCGAGGCTGACCACGGGGGTCTGCACTCCGTAGTTGCGCAGCATGAACCCGGGCGGTTCGAGCAGCGCCACCGTCTCGACATCGCTGAGCGGCGTTCCCATCCGCGGGTGAACCACCGGCAGCAGGACGTTGACCAGGAAGGTGCCAGCGAACAGGCTCTGCCCCAGCCCGAACAACGCACCCAGCCACCAGTCGTGACGACCGACCGCGAGAAACAGTCCGTAGTAGCCGAGGGCGAAAAGTAGCCCGAGGCCGAAATGGGCCGCGTAGCCGATCGCCTTCGCTCGTGCTCGGTTCGCGGTCACGACGGTGCCGAGCAGGAATGGCAGATCCATCCGGGTGAGGTTAAGCTCGGTCGCCGCCCGCAGCACCGTGGTCAGGATCAGGGTGCCAGCGAAGCCCCCGGCCAGTGCCACCCAGATGCTCACCTGCGGCCCTCCTCGGCGATGGCGGTGACGGCGCTGATCATGGACAGATGGCTCAGCCCCTGCGGGAAGTTCCCGAGGAATGCACCGGTGGCCGGGTCGATCTCCTCCGCGTAGAGGCCGACATCGTTGGCGAGGGCGACAAGCTCATGCATAAGCGCGGTGGCGTCGGCCATCCGGCCGGTGCGGGCCAGCGCCTCGGCCAGCCAGAACGAGCAGCTCACGAAGGCGCCTTCCCCACCCGCCAGGCCGTCCTCACCGGTGTAGCGATAAACGAACGGACCGTGTCCCAGTTCGCGACGTACGGCATCGACCGTGCTGCGCCAGCGCGGGGAACGGCCGTCGCCGTAACCCGACAACAGGCCAAGCAGGACGCTCGCGTCCAGCTCATCAGAATCGGCGGACCGCGCGTAGCTCTGCTGCCGACCGGAAAAACACCGTCGCTCGATGAATTCGAGGATCGCCGCGGCCTCGGCTTGCCACCGCGGGCGGTGCCGGTCGGGAATCAGGCCGCGCTCGGCGAGGCTGGCCGCCCGGTCGAGCGCGACCCAGCACATCATCTTCGACTGGGCAAAATGCGCGAGCTCACCGCGGACCTCCCAGATCCCCGCATCGGGCTCGTGCCACAGCCGACAGACCAGGTCCGCGATCTCCGCCAGCCGGCGGCCGATATCAGTGTCCACGCGCTCGCCGGACTCGGCGTACAGCCACGCGGTCTGCAGCAGCTCCCCGTAGGTGTCCAGTTGCAGCTGGCCCGCCGCGGCGTTGCCGACCCGGACCGGCCGCGAGCCGCGGTACCCGTCTAGCCGGAGGACACGTTCGGCGGCGCGCGGTCCTCCGTCGAGCCGGTACAGCGGCTGCAATCGCGGGTGGGTCAGCTGCGAGGCTTGTATCAGCCACCAGAAGTAGCCTCGTGCCTCCGGCGCGCAGCCAAGGCGAAGCAGTGCAGCGAGGGTGAAGGCCGCGTCGCGAACCCAGCAGAACCGGTAGTCCCAGTTCCGCTCCCCGCCGACCTCCTCGGGCAGTGAGGTCGTCGCGGCGGCCGCCACCGCGCCAGACGGAGCATGCACGAGCAGCTTGAGGGTCAGGGCGCTGCGCCTCACCATGTCCGGCCAGGGCCCGTCATAATCGCGCGTGCTGACCCACGCCTGCCAGGCCGCGACTGTCTGCTCGAATCGCTCGTCACACTCCTCACGGGTCGGGAAAACCAGCGGCTCCTGGTGCGCCGCGCACAGCGCCAGCAGGCCCCGGAACCCCGGCGTGGTCTCGAAGCTGCCGGTTACCATGCCGTCGCGCGCCTCGGGGGTTCCGGCCTGAAACGAGCAGATAGCAAGAGCTTCACTGCCTGACGTGGCTACCGGCACGCCGGCTCGCCAGGTCAACCGGGTCGCAGCGGCCCCGTACCCGAACTGCGGCTGCACGCTCCAGGACATCGGCACCCGGCCCGTCACGCCCTCCATGCGGCGCTGCAGCTCGCGGAACGGCCCGAGGGCGCGGCCCTGGACGGTCATCGCGTCCCGGACGCGCACCACGCCCTCGGCCGTAGAGAAGGTCGTCTCCAGCACGTTGGTCTCGGACACGTACCGCCGGGCCACCCGGAACGGCACCGCCGGCGCCAGCGCGAAACAGCCACCACGTCCCGCGTCGAGCAGGGCGCCGAACACGCTAGGCGAGTCCAGGTCCGGCAGGGCGAGCCAGTCGATCGTCCCGTCGTCAGCGACCAGCGCCACCGTCCGCCCGTCACCGATCGCGGCGTAGGACCGCAGCGGCGCGTAACCACGGCATCGCCGGGATGCCTGCCCGGGAGTGCCGACGGTAGTCATGGCAGCCATCCAACCTCAGGCCGGGTATCCGAGGAACCCAGCCGCGCCGGCATCGTCAACGCGGCGCCGGCCCTGATGTTCATGCCCGCCGGCGGGCAGGCGACGCCCGCCGCGGCCGCAATCGGCCCGCAAGGGCCGGTTGCTAGCGTGCTGCGTATCCGGACGCTGCGAGGACTCTGCGGGAACGCGAGGTGAGACTGCGTTATGGACCGGCATGACCTGATCGTCCTGGGCACGGGCGTGGGCGGCGTGAAGGTCGCGGCGGAGGCGGCCCGGATGGGCCTGGACGTCCTGGCCATCGAGCAGCGACTGGTCGGCGGGGAATGCCCCTACTGGGGCTGCATCCCGTCCAAGGCCATGGCACGCGCGAGCAGCGTTCTCGGAGAAGCCGCGAGGGTCGGCGAGCTGGCCGGGAAATCGGCGGTGGAGCCAGACTGGACGATGCTGGCGAGCCGAGTGGCCGAGGTGTCGGAGCATTGGGATGACGCGCGAGCCGCGAGCCGCCTGGAGCGCGGCGGCGTCACGCTCCAGCGGGGCCGCGGGCGGATCCTCGGGCCCGCGGAGGTGGAGGTCGAGGGCCGCCGGTTCACCGCCCGGAAGGGCCTGGTGATTGCGACCGGCACGCAGCCGGCCATCCCGCCAGTCGACGGACTTGCCGATATCTCTTACTGGACGAACCGGGAGGCGGTCGAGGCTGGCACCATCCCCCGGTCGCTGATCGTGCTCGGCGCGGGCGCGGTCGGGCTGGAACTGGCGCAGGCGTTCAGGCGCTTCGGAGCTGACGTGACGGTGGTGGAAGCCGCCGACCACGCGCTCCCGATGGAGGAGCCCGAGAACTCCGCCGCCCTGGATGAGGCCCTCCGGCGCGACGGGATCACCCTGCTCACGGGGACAACCGCCATCGCGGTCGCGGGCTCTGAGCGCGGCACCGCGGTCGAACTGTCGGACGGCACGCACCTCGAGGGCGAGCGGCTGCTGGTGGCCACCGGGCGACGGCCCGACCTGGGCCGGCTGGGCGTCGCTGACCTGGGCATGGACCCCGATGCCACGTCCATTCCTACCGACGAGAATCTCCGCGCGGGCGACGGCGTGTGGGCGGTCGGAGACGTGACCGGACACGGGGAATTCACCCACGTTGCTTATTACCAGGCGCAGATCGCCGCCGCCGATATCGCGGGCACGGAGCATGAGCCTGCGGACTACACGGCGGTACCACGGGTCACCTTCACCGATCCCGAGGTGGCGAGCGTCGGACTCACCGAGGCTGCCGCCCGGGCGCAAGGGCTGGACGTGCGGGTCGGCCTGCTGCCGACCAAGTCGTCCGACCGGGGCTGGCTGCACGGCCCGGGAGCCGACCTGGGCGTGACGAAGGTGGTCGCCGACGCGGCCGCCGGAGTCCTCGTCGGCGGGAGCGCGATGGGCCCGGCGAGCGGTGAGGTGGCGGCGTTCCTGGCCCTGGCCATCCGCGCCCGGATCCCCGTGGGCCTCCTGATGGAGGTCATCTATCCGTACCCGACGTTCACGCGCGGCATTCGCGGCGCGCTCCGCCGGCTGGGCTGACCGGATATCCGGCTCCTGCGGACAGTCACGGCGCTGCGGGCGCCCGGCTGGGAAGCCGGACCGTGCTTCCCCGGTTACGGCGGCTGGCAGTGCGGGCAGAAGCTGGTCCCGCGGCCGGCGATCTTCGTGCGCAGGATCACGGTGCCGCACACGCGGCAGGGCTGACCCTGCTGCCGGAATACCTCCGCGTGATCGAGATAGCCGGCCTGGCCGCGGAAGTTGTTCACATACCCGGCAAAGCTGGTGCCGCCAGTCGCGATCGCGGCGCGCAGGACGGACTGGATCGCGGCGTGCAGGCGGTCAATCTCGGGCGGGCTCAGGTCGCCGGCCCGCCGGCCGGGATAGATGCGCGCGTGATGCAGGCACTCATCAGCGTAGACGTTGCCGATGCCGGCGACCACGGCCTGGTTGAGCAGCACGGCCTTGACCGGTGCCCGCGCGTGGCGGGTCAGGCCCTCCCGCAGGACAGCTGTCGTGAAGGCGCCAGTCAGCGGCTCGGGTCCGAGCCGACGCAGAAACGGGTCGTCCGCGCACGGTCGGTCGCTGGCCAGGCGGAGCCAGCCGAACCGGCGCGAGTCGTTGTAGTAGAGGATGGCCGCCTCGTCGAGCCGCAGGATGACGCGGGTCGTCGGTCCGGGCATCGGCTGCAGCAGGCTCGGGGTGGGATGCCCGCCGACCAGCACGGTCGCCCCCGCTACGGTGACCACCACCTGGCCGGTCATCCGCGGGTGTATCAGCAGGCTGCCCGAGTCCTGGAGGAACAGGATCAGGACCTTGCCCCGGCGGGCAACCCGGCTGATCCGGTGATCCGTGAGCGCGGTCTCGATCACTGCGGCCGGCGCGGCGAAAATCCTGCTGTCCAGGACATCGACCGAGACCACGGTCCGGCCGGTGATGGCCGTGTCCAGGTACCGGCGGAGCGTCTCGACCTCAGGTAGCTCCGGCATCGATCAGCCGGGGATCGGCCAGCAGGGGGCCGGCCGGCGGGCTGTCACGCCCGCCCCGGCGGCAGGCATCACGGCGACACCCGGACCTCGATCTGACCGTCGCGGGCTCGCGCCTCGTAGCGCGGCTGCGGCGTGCTGGCCGGCCCGCGCACGATGCCGCCATCAGAGAACCGGAAGATGCTGCCGTGCCACGGGCAGGTCACGCAGCCGTCGGCGATTGCGCCCTCGTCCAGCGGGCCGCCCATGTGGCTGCAGGTGCTCGCCAGCGCGCACAACCGTCCCAACGTGCGGTAGAGCAGGACCGGGACGCCGGCGGCATCGACCTTGCGGTGCTCCCCCTCAGCCAGGTCGGCGTCGGCCAGCACCGGGGTCCACTCCTGCGGGCCGTCCTGCCACGCGGTGCGGTTGACGTCCACGCCATGGACGAAGCTCAGGTGACCGCCGAGATACCCGCCAGCCATCAGCACTCCGAGCCCGGTCAGGCCCAGCGCCCGGCCGCCGCGGCGCCTGCCCCTGGCCCGTGCCACGGCCGACGCCGCGTACAGGCTCAGCGCCGTGGTCATCGCCATGGCATGGACCAGCCCGACCCGGGTTTCCCGGCCGTAGGTGTCAGACCAGTCGTTCAGCCCCGACACCGCCGTGGGCACCGCGGCCGCCACGCCGACCGTCACCAGCAGGTCGGCGGCGGGCCCGGCGGCGGGCCCGCCGACGGTGTCCAGCACCGCGGACATTCCCCACGCGCCGATCGGCACGTCGGTGAGCATCGGGTGCAGGGGGTGCCCAATGTAGGTGCCGCTGAGCAGATTGCGGACGGCCCGCGGCCGCACCGCCGAGCTGACCACCCTGACCAGGGGCTTGGCCAGCCGGTCGAGCGCCTCGATCTGCTCCACCCGCCTGACCAGGTCATGCAGCGCGTTCACAGTGGCCTCCTCGCTAATGGCGGGCGGACGGACTTCACATGGTCGAGGCTAGCCGGTCGCCGAGCTGATCCCAGCTGGCGTCGAACGCCCGCCCCGGTCAAGTGCCGCCAGTGGGTCGCTCATACCGGATTCCTTCGTCGTCTAGGCCGAAGTTGCGGCTTCGGTCTAGACGCCAGCTCGTATGTCATGGCCGCGCCAGCACCATTCTTGCCCGGCGCCGTCTTGATGCTGCCATCCGGGCCTTGCAGCTTCCTTTCAGGTCCAGGCGGCGGGTGCCTCTGCGCTCTCTGCGAGCCTCCACCCCGGCGGGGCCCGGTGGGCTCGGTTCCCGGCGCGCAGTTGCCGGGAGACGTGACGTGGCGACCAGTGCGGCGGCTTGGGCCGGACGGTCGCCTGGATAGGCAGGCCGACACGACGCGCGCCCGGAAAGGCCGCGGGGTTCAGGATGAAGCTGACGTGCTGGTACAGCCCCTGCAGTCATTGGATCGGGAGTGCCTTGCCGTGCTCGGCTTGCGGGCGCGGGCCGAAGATACGCCGCTCGGATTCGGTGATGGGAATGTCGTTGATGCTGGACTCCCGCCGGCTCATCAGCCCATCCTCGGCGAACTCCCATAGTTCGTTGCCGTAGCTGCGCCACCACTGGCCGGACGGGTCGTGGCTTTCGTACTGGTAGCGCACCGAGATACGGTTGCCGGAAAACGCCCACATCTCCTTGCGCAGCGCGTAGTCCAGTTCTTTATCCCACTTGGCGCGCAGGAACGCGATGATCTCCTCCCGGCCGGTAACGAACTGGTCCCGGTTGCGCCACACCGAGTCCCTGCTGTAGGCGGAGGCGACCTTCTCCGGGTCGCAGGTATTCCACGCATCCTCGGCCGACTGCACCTTCTGCCGGGCGGATTGCTCGTCGAAGGGCGGGTAGGGAGGCTTGGCGTCTGCCACGGTATTGCTCCTTCCAGGCGTCGTGACTGCTGATCGTAAGGCGCGGGCCCCGCTGCAGTACCGGCTACCCCGCGCGGAGGTTAGCTCACGGGCGTATGAAACATGGGCATCTATGCCCGGCGGGCCTGATACTCACTGCCTGCCCGCCGGATGCTCACGCCGGTGGCCAACCCCGGCCCGCCGGCCGCCCGGTCCAGCTCGCGTCACCTGGGAGTCCGTGCGTACTGCATGCGCTCCCAGGTCTTGTCGGCTACCGGCTGCGAAGCGTGATCCGGACCGAGCGGTTCAGCGCGGCCGGGCCGGCCAGCAATACCCCGGCTGCGTTGCGGTCCGGCCGGAACTGCGGGAAGTTGCTGCCCACTCCGGTACAGGAGATCTGGTCGTGGTGCGCGCCGAGCGTCACCAACTCAACGCGCACCCGCTGCGCGCGGTGGGTGGCCAGGGCGACTTGGCCAGCTATCGGCCCCAAGTCGGCGGTTGTCCCCTCCAGCCAGGCACGCCGGGACCGGTCGGCGGCCAGCCACCGGGAGATCGGCAGGAGTGCGTGGCGGGCCGCGGCCGGATCCACGAACGCCGTGCTGTCCGGCTGGAACCGTACCGGGGATTCGCCAGTGAAAACGATCGGGGCGGCCGGGGCTTGCGGCCTGAGCTTGACCGGCTGATCGGCCGGCACCGGGATCAGCTGCACTGGCTCGCTGGTGCGGACCGGCCCGCCCTGGGCGGGTTGCGGGATGAGTTCGGACCGCCCACCGCTGGACCTGATGACTGCCGTCCAGATCTGGCTGACGTTGCCGCGCCACTTGGCGGCCAGCGGCGGCTGTGGCGGCGCGGTGTAACCGAGGCCGACCAGCAGCACCCCGAACCCGTGCAGGTTGGGGTCGTTGCCGCTGGCCGCCAGTTGGTGCGCGACTTCCGCGGGATCGGCCGCGATCATGCCGGGCGTGGTGAAGTCGAGCGCGCCCCGGTCGTCCAGGCCCGAGTCGAGCAGGATCAGTTCGGCATGCGGGGCGCCGGCGCTGCGGGCGGCATCGGCCGCGATGGCCAGCGCAGCCAGGTCGTCCACCCCCGGAGAGTGCGGCCGCAGATCCGCAACGTCCTGCTGCACGCGCCGCAGATCCTCGGCCACCCGGGGCGAACCCTGCTGGGCCAGGGTGCCGGTGCCCACCGGGAGCAACCGCATCGTGATCACCTCCGGCTGGCCCGACGCCTCGACCAGGATGACCGGCTTCTTGCCCTCGATCGCCGCGGTCAGCCGGCAGGACACCTGCGGGCCCAGGGCGGGTGCGGGCGCATCCCGGTGCGCGCCGGCGATGAGCACCACCGCGTGCGGCCGCCCGCACGTGGCGACCGGCTGAGCCTGCATGCTGATCACCGGGGTGAGCGGGGTGCAGCCCGCGGCGAGCAGCGCCGCGCCGGTGAGAATGGCCGCGCTGGCCAGCGGGCCCTTCATCGCATGTTCCCTGGGTCGGTGACTGTCGCTGGGGTGGTGGCCGGTTCGGCGTGGCTGACCGCTGCGGCATGGCTGAACAACGCAGCCGTGCTGAACAGCACGGCTCGCAGCGCGTGGGCGCGCCGCTGCGCTTCGGCCGGGCTCAGCCCTTCGGACTGGACCAGGAAGCCGAGGAAATGCTGGTGGAACCGGTCACCCGCCACTTCGACGCGCGTCTGGGCCCGGGTCAGCCGGGACGCGGCTCGCGCGCAGTGCCAGCGCCGCCACCGAAGCCGCACCCGGCTGAGGAAGATACTGCAGGTCTCGGTCTCGACCAGCACCTCCTCGATGGCCAGCAGGGCGATCGCGCTGATGAGCGCGGCCAGGGCCGCGCCGCCGAGGGATGCGCCGAAGTCACCGCTCTGCACGTCCAGACTCTCGAACCGCAGCAAGGTGAGTACGGCGACGAACAGGCCCTCCAGGATCCGGGCCGAGGGCGGCACCGGGAGCGCGTTCAGCCGCCGGTTGGCGATCATGGCCGCTATGCACGCCCCGACCAGCGCGGCCATGATGGCCAGGCTCATGGCGAGGAGGAAGCTGGAGACCAGCTCCTCCATGGCTACGAACGCGGTCAGCACCTCGGCCACGATGGCGACCGGGATGACGGCGTGCAGTGGCCAGGGCCGGTTGCCGCCGCGGTGCTGTGCCTGCTGCGCCTGAGCGCGGCGGATGGCATACTGCACCGCCGACGTAGCGCCAGTGAACCGGGCCAGCGCCGACGCGACCTGTTCCCGCAGTTCGCTGGCGTGCCGGCTCAGCGGCTTGCCCGACGTGGCCAGGAATCGGCCTTCCGGTGTCCCCGTGCGGATGCTCACCGGGTTCGATGGCCGTTGGCCGGCCCACTGGTCGTCGTCCCACTGCGTCATCGTGTTCACCACCGTTTCCCACTCGCTGACGCATCAGCCCCCTGTTGGTTCCACGGTGCAAGGCAA
>JBOHCO010000077.1:0-3100 GCA_050698895.1 Streptosporangiaceae bacterium | reverse complement strand
AACTCCCACCCGGCCCGCCTGGACCTGCCCTCCGCGCACATCCGGGCCGCCCGCGACGCCGGGGTGAAGTTCGCCATCGACACCGACGCCCACTCCGTCGGCCACCTGGCCAACATGGTCTACGGCGTCGGCACCGCCCAGCGCGGCTGGCTCACCCCCGACGACGTCATCACCACCTGGCCCCTGGACCACCTCACCCAGTTCCTGGCCAAGCACCGGTGATCGACGGTTCAAACCCGTCCGTACCATGCCCAACAACGAGATCGATCTTGCCGGGGGCTTTCCAGAGCTGTTCGGTGGCCGGTCGACCGGCCTGAAACGGAGCAGCCGTGATCGAGATTGCCGGCAAGCAGGTCTTCACCGAGCTTTCCGAGATCGTCGACCCCGCACACACGGCCCTGCTGGTCGTGGACATGCAGCGCGACTTCTGCTGTGCCGACGGCAGCTTCGGCCGCCTGGGCGTCGACCTGTCGATGTACCCGCCGGTGATCGAGCGGGTTGGCGAGCTCATCGAAGGCGCACGCCAGGCCGGGGTGCACCTGGTATTCATCCAGATGACGGTGCTGCCGGGCCAGGCTAGTGACTCGCCCGCGCAGATCAGGTTCAACCTCCGCATGCACGACGGCCATCACGGTCCGGCGGAGCCGCTCACCTATGCGCTCGACGGATCTGAAGGCCAGCAGTTCGTGCCTGGCCTGGAGCCACGCGATGGCGAGCTAGTCGTAAAAAAATACAGGTCCAGCGCCTTCTGGGGCACCAATCTCGGCCTGGTGCTGAGAAGCAACGGCATCAAGTCGGTCGTTGTCTGCGGTTGCACGACTGAGGGTTGCGTCGAGTCGACCGCCAGGGACGCGATGTTCAGCGACTACTACGTGGTCGTAGCCACGGACGCCGTCGGCAGTGATGATCCGGCCCAGCACGACGCTTCGATGTATCTCATGGCGCGGCGTTTTGACCTGGCAAGTTCTGAGGCTGTCCGCAGGATCTGGGCCTGAATCTGTTAGCTCAAGAATGCCGAATCGAGGGAACGCTGTGGCCGGGAAACTGGATGGGAAGGTCGCCGTCGTTACTGGCGGTGCGCGCGGGATAGGGGGCGAGATCGCGACCGCGTTCGCCGCTGAAGGCGCCGATGTCGTGATCGCCGACGTGCTCGGCGCCGAGGTGGCAGCGCCCGTGCTGTCCTCGGTCGCCGAGTCAGGCCGGCGCTCGCTGCTGCTGCGGACTGATGTCTCCGACGAGCGGCAGGTCCGGGCCATGGTGGATGCAGCGCTGGCGGAGTTCGGCCAGATCGACATCCTTGTTAATGACGCCGGTACTGTCAGCCAGGTCGCTTTCGCTGAGCTCGAGGTCAGTGAGTGGGACCGCGTCTTGTCGGTTAACTTGCGCGGCGTCTTCCTGTGCACGAGGTTCGTGCTGCCGGGCATGCTCGAGCGCAGGCGCGGCAAGATCATCAATGTGGCGTCGCAGCTGGGCCAGATCGGCGGCATCGAGATGGTGCACTACAGCGCGAGCAAGGCGGGCGTGATCGGCCTGACGAAAGCCCTGGCGCGCGAGGTCTCGGGTCGGGGTGTTCAGGTCAACGCGATCGCGCCTGGCCCGATCCTCACCGAGATGATGGCGGAGGAAACCGAGGAGTGGGCAGCGCGAAAGCTCGCAGAGCTCCCGATGGGACGTTTCGGCCAGGCGCACGAGGTCGCCCCGACCGCGGTTTTCCTCGCCTCAGACGACTCCTCGTACTACGTCGGTCAGACGCTCTGCCCGAACGGCGGAGACGTCATGCTCTGATCGAAAGCCGTCCCGGCCAGGAGAAGGAGGATGCCATGGGCCGAGGAAAGCATGTTTGAGCTGAGTGGCCGGGTGGCGCTCATCACGGGGGCGGCCTCGGGGATCGGCGCCGCGACGGCCCGCGTCTTCGCCCAGGCTGGCGCCAGCGTGGCGCTGGCCTGGTATCCGCCTGACGGACACGACGTGCGCCCCGTGCAGGAGGCGATCACCAGCGCGGGCGGGCGCTGCCTCACAGCCGCCGTGGACGTGCGCAGCACGGCCGACGTCACCGCGATAACCGAGCAGGCCGTCGCGGAGTTCGGCGCCATCGACATCGTGGTGGCCAACGCGGGCATCGCGCGCAAGGTGGATCTGGACCAGCTGGACGACGAGGCCTGGACCTCCGTGCTGGACGTGGATCTTAATGGCGCGTGGCGCTGCTTCCGTGCTGCGCTTCCGCATATGCGGCAGGCGCGTTACGGTCGCCTGCTGGCCACGTCCTCGGTCGCGGGCACGGTCCAGGCCTGGCCGGCTCATCCGCACTACGCTGCGGCCAAGGCCGGGCTGGTCGGTCTCATCGAGACTCTCGCCGTCGAGTACGGCCCGGACGGAATCACCGCGAACGCCGTCGCGCCCGGCGTCATCGATACGCCGCAGGCCAACGACCCGGTGAACTCGCTCGGGCCGGACGGGGTACGGGCGGCAGGCCCGAAAGTGCCATCGGGCCGGGTCGGACAGCCGGAAGATATCGCGTACATTTACCAGTTCCTCGCCAGTGAGGAGGCTTCGTACGTCAGCGGTCAGCTCATCGTCGCGGACGGGGCGCGCCACCTCGCCGGGCTGGACTAGGCGACGGGGAGAACCATGACGAATGCTGATTCCTTCTTCCGGCGCACCGACTCTGACGTGGCCGGCCCGCCTCGCGAGATCGCCGGTTACGGTGAGCATCCCCCGCTGATCCGGTGGAACGGAGACGCAAAGGTCGCGATCCAGCTCGTGGTGAACTACGAGGAGGGGTCGGAGAAGACCTTCGCCATGGGGGACAACACCAACGACATCCTCTACGAGCTGCCGTTCGCGCTCGAAGGACAGCGCGACCTGGCCGTGGAGTCCATGTATGAGTACGGCTCGCGGGCCGGCGTATGGCGGCTGTTCCGGGTATTCGATAACGCCGGCATACCGGTTACCTTCTTCGCCGCGGCGGTAGCGCTCGAGCGCAATCCCGCCGTGGCGGTCAAGCTCGCCCGCCGGGGCGACGAGGCCGCGGGTCATGGTTACCGCTGGAGCAATCATTTCGAGATGACCCGCGAGCAGGAACGTCAGGCGATCAAGCTCG
>JBOHCO010000076.1:0-2014 GCA_050698895.1 Streptosporangiaceae bacterium | reverse complement strand
CGCCCCTGGGGATGATGTTGTAGTTGCCCTGCCCGAACGTGCTCGGCCCGGGCTCGGTGCCGGGGAACGCCTCGACGCCGAAGTTGCCCTCCATCTTGGCGTTGGTATCCGGAATGTTCTGGGCCCCCTCCCAGGGGCCGTCCATGTTGAAGCCCTCTTTGCCCGCGACGAAGGCGTCGTCATCCCCTCCCGCGACGGCTCCATAGGCCGTCTGCAGGGCGGCAACCTGCGAGTAGGGGTACTTGTTGTAGGTCGCGAAGAACTTAGCCTCGGCCTGCGCGCCCTGGCAGCGGGCGAAGTCGTACTGGCTGGCCGAGCTGAAGCAGTTAACCGCGCCGAAGAAGCTGCCGTAGTACTCAAAGCCCGCATTGTAGTCGGGGTAGTAGCCGATCTGCTGGACCTTTCCGCCCGAGATCTTCCACTCCTTGGCCTGGTCAGCGTAGAGCTGGGCCATCGTCGAGGGCGGGCTGGCGATGCCGGCCGCCTTCATGATGCTCTTGTTGTAGTACAGCGCCCAGGAGTTCATGGACATCGGGATCGCGTAGAGCTGGCCCTTGTACAGGCCGCCGTCCCGCGCGATGGGGTACTCCCACTTCTCCAGGCCCGCGTACTGGCCCTTCAGGAACGCGGTCATCGGCTGGATGGACCCGTCGGCCGCGTACTCGCCCAGGACCGGGTTCCACTCAGTGAACACGTCCGGCGGGTCGCCCGCGGAGATCTCGGACAGCAGCTTGGCATCCCCGGTCGCGCTGGGGATGTTGGACTCGGTGACGTGGATGTCCGGATGGGTGCGGTTGAATGCCGTCGTCATCTGGCTCAGCAGCTTGAGCGTCGCGCCCGACCACATGGTCTGCCAGGTGAGGTCGACGACCTTCCCGTTGGCCGACTTGGCCGGGGTGGTGGCGGCCGTGCCGCCGCAGCCGGCCAGGGCCAGCACCGCGGCGGCGGCCACCAGTGCCGCGGGCTTCTTGTGTCTGTTTCTCATGGCGAGGTGCTCCTTCACTCTGGCGGTGGGCGAGGCTGACGCTCGGGGCCGGCATAAGGACCGGCGGCTGCGCGGGTGCCGCCGGACCGGCGGCGGGCCGGGGTGGCCGGGGGCGGGCCCGGCGCTCTCCCGGACGATGAGCTCGGGCTGCAGCCGGGGGCCCTCGGGCTCGGCCGCCAGCGCCGGGTCGACGAACGGCCGCAGCCGCCGCACGCACTCCCGGCCCAGCTCGACGAAGTCCAGCCGGACCGTGGTCAGGGCCGGGCTGAGGAACTCGGCGTGCGGCGTGTCGTCGAACCCGATCACGCTGACGCTGTCCGGGATGGCCCGGCCCGCCTCGTGCATGGCGCGGATCGCGCCGACGGCCAGGTCGTCGTTGCCGCACAGCACGGCGGTCACCGCCGGGTCGGCCGCGAGCACCCGGCCCGCCTCGTAGCCCGAGCGCGGGTTCCAGCCGCCCGGCAGCGGCTCGGGCACGGCCACGCCCGCCTCGCGCAGGGCCAGCTGCCAGCCCGCGGTGCGCTGGCTGTGCTCGGTTGAGGACGGGATGGCGATGTAGTGCACGGTCTGGTGGCCAAGGTCGAGCAGGAACCGGGTGGCCTCGCGGGCGGCCTCGCGGTCGTCCGTCCACACCCAGGGCTGGCCCGCGCCCTCATCGCCGACCGGAGTCTCCACCGCCGCCACCATCGGCACCCCCGGCGGCACCGCGGCCAGGGCCAGCCGACCCGCCTGGTCGAAGGCGACGACGATGAGCGCGGTACCCGGCTCCACGGCCCGGCCGACGGCGTCGGCTACCTCCTGCGGCGCGGCCGACTCGATCACCCGGATACCGACCGCGAACCCGGCCGCCCGGGCCGCCTCCTCGATCCCCTGGATCAGCGAGGCCTGCCCGAACAGCGTGGTGTTGGGGGTCAGCACGGTCAGCGCCCCGATCGGGCCGCCGGCCAGCGTCCGGGCCGCCCGGTTCGGCCGGAAGCCGAGGTCCTCGATTGCGGCCAGGACCAGCTGCCGGGTCGACTGCTTCACCCG
>JBOHCO010000075.1:0-1781 GCA_050698895.1 Streptosporangiaceae bacterium | reverse complement strand
CTGGTGCTGGTCGGCGCGGTGGCCGCGGTGGCCGTCGTGGTCCCGGTCACCGTGCTGTTCCTGCCGTTCTGATCCAGCCGTTCTGACCCGCCGCCGGCCACATTCAGCTCGCCGGGGTCGGACTCGGCTGGGGCTGCCCCTTCCGGACCGGCGCCTTGGGCACGGGCTGGGTCCTGGTCTTGCCGACGAACAGCATGACCTGGCCGGGGGCCCAGGGCGTCGCGTCGTAGACGTACCAGCGGCCGGGGACGTGGCGCACGTTCACGCCCCTGTTGTTCCTGATGGTGTTGAACAGCGCCACGGTGACGTGGCGGGCCCGCAGCGCCGCGAGCACCTGGGCCACGGTCTGACCCTGGACGCTCATGCCGTGCATGACCTCGCCCGGCGCGAACGCCGACGCCGTGGTCTCGTACTTCTCGCCCGGCCGGGCTGCGCGGCCGAAGGTGAGCACCGCGCTGCCGTGGAAGTCGACGGGCACCCGCACGCCGACCGGGCAGGCGCTGCCGCCTCCGCCGGTGAAGCAGCGGCCCCGGGCCGTGATCGGGGTGATCGGGCTGCTGCCCTGCGACTGTCCGGTGTAGACGAGCGTCCCGATCAGGGACGGGGATGCCGACACCAGGTTGAGGCGGATGTGCAGGTGGTGGGCCGCGAACTCGGCGTTGTACCGAGCCGGGTCGGCCAGCGGGTTGCGCACCTTCACGGTGATGTAGCGGCCGTGCCGGACGAACGACAGCACCTGCGCCTGGGTCGCCGGCGCCTTGGTCGTCGGCGCCTTGTTGTTGGTGACTGGTGGCCGGTTCTTGCCCGCCGACGGCCTCGCCTGGTGGGCCGGGCTGCCGAGGGACGCGATAGCGACCACGGCGGCGGCCAGGCCGGCCGCCAGCGGCGCCCCGATGAGCCAGCCCCGGCGGCGCGGCCGGGGCCGGGCGCCGGCGGTGCTGGCGTGGCCGTGGCGTCCCGGCCCGGCCGGGACGGGCGTAGCGGTGATCTCAGACGCCAGGTCGGCCAGGGTGCCCGGCTGGACCAGCCGGGCGGCCTCGGCGTCGGTCACCGGGGAAATGCGGCTGAGCTGGTTCATGCAAGGTCTCCGTTCGGTACGCCGACTCCAGCGTGGTGGTTGGACTGGGCCTGGCCGCGGGCCAGCTCGGCGGCGAAGCGCTTCCTGGCCCGGTGCAGGCGGATCCGCACCGCGTTGCGCGAGCAGCCCAGGACCACCGCGATCTGGCCGTGGTCGAGCCCTTCCCAGGCGCTCAGGGCGAGCAGTTCCCGGTCGGCAGCGGGCAGGCCGCGGAAGGCGGCCGCGATCAGCGCCAGCTCGCCGGTGTATTCCGGCGGGCGGTAAGTGGCGGCCAGGTCGGCTCGGAGCCGGGTGGCCAGCGCGGCGGCGCGGCGCTGGCCGCGATGGTGGTTGGCCAGGACGCGGCGGGCGACTCCGTAGAGCCACAGCCGCGCCTGCGGATCGCCCGGCATGTCTTCCAGCCGCCGCCAGGCGGTCAGGAAGGTCTCGGCGATGACGTCGGCCGCGTCATCGGGATTGCTGGTCCGGCGCAGCACGTACCCGAGTATCGGGCCGTGGTGGGCCGCGTATACCGCCTCGAAGCGGCGCTGCCGCTCGTGCTGAGCGGCGACTGGCGGACTTGGCAAGGCTGCTCCTTTCGACACCTGCCACATGTCCGTGAGGAGCTCGGCATTTCAGAAATGAGCGTCGGCTAGCGGACACGTTAGGAGCTAGACGTCTCACCCGCTACCCGAGGAGAACCTGACTTGACCTGGAATACGAG
>JBOHCO010000074.1:0-2032 GCA_050698895.1 Streptosporangiaceae bacterium | reverse complement strand
GCAGGTGGTGGCCGCACTGGACATCGACGGGCTGGTCGGCGATCCCGCTGGCCCGCTGCTCAGCTACCAGCCGCCGCCGGGCCTGACGATCCAGGCCATGGCCGGCCGGTTCGAGCGCGCGGTCGTCTTGCAGCAGCCGATGGCCGTGGTCAGCGCCATTGACCGTGATTTCGTCAAGCTGTTCGCCCTGGCCAGGGACACCGCCCCGGGGGACATGCCGATCAGCCGCTGGCAGTTCCAGACCACCTATCCCACCTATCCGTCCTTGATCACCCGGCGCTATGTCGCCTCGATCAGGCCGGGCGGCGGCCCGCCATCGGTCATCCGGCCACTGGCCGAAGCCCTCCGCGACTACCAGCTGCACGGCGGCTACACACCGGGGCCCCTGCTCGCGCTGGCCGCGCTGGCGGGCCTGGCGGGCAGCTGCAGCATGCTCGTCGGCGGCCGGCGGGAGCGCACGGCCACGGCGACGGCCTGCCTCCTCTTCACCGCCACGGCCATCATCCTGCTGCTCGGATCGGACGCGTACGAGTTCTCGTGGCGCTACCAGCTCCCGGCCCTCGTCCTGCTGCCGCCGGCCGGAATCCTCGGAGCCGCCGCGGCGGCCGCGGCCCGGCGCCGATGGAGGGTCCAGGCGAGCATCCGGTCAGCCGGCGCCGTACACCGGGAGCGCCGCTCAGGGGCTCGCCCCGAGGTAGCGGAGCACGGCGCGGACCCGGCGGTTGTCGGCGGCCTCGGGCTCGAGGGACAGCTTGCCGAAGATGCTGGCGACGTGCTTCTCGACCGAGCTCTCGGGCAGCACGAGCGCTCCACCCGGCCGGGAGTTTTCCTCAGAAGGTGATGACCCCGCGCAGGATGCGGCCGGCCTCGATGTCCGCGTACCCCTGGTTGACCTGATCGAGGGAGTACGTCTCGGTGATCATCTCGTCCAGCTTCAGGATGCCGTCGCGGTACAGGCTCAGCAGCGCGGGGATCTGGGTGCGGGGGCTCTGCGACCCGTAGAGGCAGCCCTTGATCTCCTTGTTCATCATGGCCAGCATGAACAGGTTGACGTCGGCCTGGGCCTGGGCGATCGGCGCCACTGAGGTGATGACGCAGGTGCCGCCCTTGGCCGTCAGCGTGAGCGCGGGCTCGAGGAGCTCACCGAGCATCACCCCGAAGGTGCAGATGACCGAGTCGCACATCTGGCCCCGGGTCAGCGCGCCGACTCCGGCGATGGCCTCGTCCAGCGAGGGATAGGCGTGGGTGGCGCCGAAGCGCAGGGCCTGCTCGCGCTTGAACTCCACCGGGTCGACCGCGATGATCCGGCGCGCTCCGGCTACCCGCGCGCCCTGGACCGCGCTGATGCCGACTCCGCCGATGCCCAGCACGGCGACGGTGTCACCGGGACGGACGCCCGCGCGGTTGACCGCCGAGCCGAACCCGGTCGCGACCCCGCAGGAGACCAGCGCGACGGCGGGCCAGGGGATGTCCGGATCGACCTTGACGACTGAGGACTCGGACAGCAGCTGCCGGTCGGCGAAGGCGCCGAGCTGCGAGAACCGCGCCACCGGCTCGGTCCCGATCCGGTGGGCCACGCGCCCGTCGGTGATGATCCCGGTGTCGAAGAGCTTCATGCCCAGGTCGCACAGGTACGCCTGGCCGGCCCGGCACGACGGGCACGAGCCGCAGGAGGGGATGAACGCCATCGCGACGTGGTCGCCGGGCGCCACCGACGTCACGCCCTCGCCGACCCGCGAGACCTCGCCGGCGCCCTCGTGGCCGTTGATCACCGGGTAGTGGGGGAGCGGCAGGTCACCGGTCCGCACGTGCTCGTCGGAGTGGCACATCCCGCAGGCTCGCATCTCGACCAGCACCTCGCCGGGGCCGGGCTCATCGAGCTCGATGGTGTCGATCTTGTAGTCCTGGCCGGGTCCGTAGAGCAGCGCTGCGCGTGCACTGATCATCGCCGATGAACCCCCAAACGAGGTGGACGGTATTCGGCAATAGTAGAACACGTTGCAGTTTTGGCCACCCGCGGCCGGGCGGTGTT
>JBOHCO010000073.1:0-4806 GCA_050698895.1 Streptosporangiaceae bacterium | reverse complement strand
GGTGATATCCGCCGACGGGGCGATGTGGCGGCCGGGCGAGCCGTCCCTGTCGCTGAAGTCCAAGGGCCTGGTCAGCCTGGACATCGTCGTCGAGGGCGCGGCCACTGACCTGCATTCGGGCCGGTACGGCGGCACCGTGGCCAACCCGCTGCACGCCCTGGCCCAGATCCTGGCCAGCCTGCACGATCCCGACGGCACGGTGGCCGTGCCCGGCTTCTACGACGGCATTCCCCCGCTCACCGACGAGCGCCGCGGTGAGATCGCCGCCGTGGATTTTTCCGAAACAAGGTACCTCGCCGAGCTCGGCCTGGACGCGACCCACGGAGAGCCCGGCTACAGCACGCTGGAGCGGCTCTGGGAGCGCCCGACGCTGGAGGTCAACGGGGTGGCCGGCGGCGGCAAGTACACCGTGATCCCGCACGTCACCACCGGCCACATATCCGGCCGGCTGGTGCCCGGCCAGGACCCCGGCGCCGTCATGGCGGCCATCACCGCGCACGTCGAGGCGCAGGCGCCCGCCGGGGTGCGGGTGCAGGTGCGGCCCGACGAGGCCCGGGTGCCGGCCTACACCATCCCGGCCAGCCATCCGGCCATCCGCGCCGCCACCGCCGCGCTGGAGGCGGTCTACCCCGGCCAGCCGGTGCTGCACGCCAAGATCGGCGGCACGCTGCCGGCCACCGACCTGTTCGAGCGGACCCTGGGCGCCAAGACCCTGTTCTTCTCGTTCTCGACCTCGGACGAGAACCTGCACGCCCCGAACGAGTACCTGCGGACTCCCCGGCTGCGCGAGGGGATGCGCGCCTGGGAGCAGCTGTGGCGGCTGCTGGCCTCCGGGCCGTTCCGCCTCGGAGGAGACACATGACCGACGCCCCCTACACCGCCTACTCCTACCTGCGGGCCGGCGAGGACTACCCTTGTTTCGACCTGGCTCCCGAGTTCGGGCGGGTGCCGCCGTACGCGGCCGAGCTCACCGAGGCGGAGCGGGGCCGGGCCAGCCAGCTGCTGCGCGACAGCCTGGTCATCAGCCTGCACGACCACCCGGTGCGGTTCCCGGCCCGGATGGAGGAGACCCCCGGCTACAACCGCACCGGCCGCCAGCACGCCGCCTACGCGGGAATGGCCGCGTCCGGGATGACCGTGGTGTTCGACAACATGATGGACGGCACCGCCTGCGTCACCGGGAACGCGCCGTGGCGCTGGAACGACATCATCACCGACCTGGGGATGCGCCAGGCTGACCTGGCCCACCAGGATCACGTGATGGTGGTCAGGACGGTGGCCGACATCGACGATGCGTACCGGTCGGGACGGGTCGGGCTGGTGTTCGGGCTGGAGGCGGCCACCCCGATCGAGAACGAGATCGACCGCCTCGACGTCCTCTACGGCCTGGGCCTGCGGCAGATCGGGATCGCCTACTCCGACGCCAACGCGCTGGGCAGCGGGCTCAACGAGGTCACCGACGCCGGCCTGACCCACCTCGGCCGGCGGGCGGTGCGGCGGATGAACCAGCTCGGGCTGGCCATCGACCTGTCGCACTCCGGGGACCAGACGGCGCTGGACACCTGCGAGGCTTCCGAGGCGCCGGTGTTCATCACCCACGCCGGGGCGCGGGCGGTGTGGGACACGCCGCGGATGAAGCCCGACGACGTGCTGCGCGCGGTGGCGACGACCGGCGGGGTGATCGGCATGTCGGCCGCGCCGCACACCACGCTGTCGGCGGACCATCCCCGGCACACCATCGACTCGGTGATGGACCACTTCCGCTACTGCGCGGACCTGGTCGGCATCGAGCACGTGGCGTTCGGGCCGGACACGCTGTACGGGGATCACGTCGGGCTGCACCGGGTGTTCGGCCACCTGCTGGGCATCGGGCGGGCCACCGGGGGGCCGTCGTTCGAGCGGGTCGAGTACGTCGACGGGCTGGAGAACCCGACCGAGAACTTCGCCAACATCTGCGACTGGCTGGTCCGGCACGGGTACGACGATGATTCGATCCGGGCCGTGCTGGGCGGGAACATCTACCGCGCGCTCCAGTCCATCTGGGTGAACCCGTGACCGATGAGGCCGCGGCCGGGCTGGCCCGGCTGGGGCTCACGCGGCTGGGTGACGACTACTTCCAGACCGTGCACACCATCGACCCGCTGGCCGCCACCGAGCTGGGCGTGACCGGGTTCGACGACCTGCTGCCCGACCCGAGCCGGGACGGCGCCGCTCGCGGCGCGGCCCGGATCGCCGCCATCGAGCAGCGGCTGGCCGGCATCGACCCCGGCCTGCTCGGCGACGCCGACCGGACCAGCCACGCCGTGCTCGGCCACCTGGCCGCGGTCACGCGCTCGGACCTGGAGCACGGCCTGTGGGAGGCCAACGCCTCGGCGGGCGGCTACGTCTCGCCGCAGTCCATGGCGTTCCAGGCGATACCGACCGCGCTGCTGGGCGACGCCGCCGCGGTGGACGGGTACCTGCGGCGGCTGCGCGGCCTGGCCGGCTACTTCGACGCCATCACCGCCCGCTTCCGGCAGGCGCAGGCCGACGGGCGGCTGTCCACCGAGGTCGGCGTGCGCCAGGCCATCGAGCAGCTCGAGGGGCACCTGGGCCGGGAGATCACCGCCGACGCGCTGGTCGACGTGCCCCTGCCGCCGGCGGCGGGCGAGAACGGGGCCCGCGGCCAGGCCGCCCGCATCGTGGCCGGCGAGGTCCGGCCCGCCATGCGGCGGCTGCTGGCCTGCCTGCACGACGAGCTGCTGCCCGGCGCCCGCCCCGACGGCCGGGTCGGGATCCGGTTCGTGCCCGGCGGCGCCGAGGGCTACCAGGCCGCGGTCCGGCGGCACACCACCACCGAGCTGACCGCCGAGCAGATCCACCAGATCGGCCTGGACGTGCTGGCCGACCTGCGCGCCGAGTGGGCCGAGCTGGGCGGGCGGGTGCTGGGCACCACCGAGGTGCCCGAGATCCTGGCCCGGCTGCGCGACGACCCGGCGCTGCGGTTCACCGACTCCGCGCAGATCGTGGCCACCGTCACCGACGCCCTGGCCCGGGCCGAGGCGGCCCGCGACGACTGGTTCCCGGCCTACGACATCCCGCGCTGCGTGATCGAGGAGATCGACCCGGTCGAGGCGGGCAACGCGCCGCTGGCCTACTACCGGCCGCCCGCGGCCGGCGGCCAGCGCCCCGGCGCGCACTGCGTGCTCACCGTCAGCCCGCAGGAGCGGTTCGCCTACGAGTACGAGGCCCTGGCCTTCCACGAGAGCACGCCGGGCCACCACCTCCAGATCGCCACCAACCAGACCCTGGCCGGCCTGCCCGACTTCCGGCGGTACCTGGACGCCGAGGTCTGCGGCTTCGTCGAGGGCTGGGGCCTGTACTGCGAGCGGCTGGCTGACGAGATGGGCCTGTACACCTCGGACCTGCAGCGGCTGGGCATGCTGTCGTTCGACGCCTGGCGCGCGTGCCGGCTGGTGGTCGACACCGGCATGCACCACTACGGCTGGTCCCGCTCCCGCGCCATCCAGTTCATGTGGGAGAACACCGCCACCACCCGGGCCAACGTGATCAGCGAGGTGGACCGCTACATCGGCTGGCCCGGCCAGGCCCTGGCCTACATGATCGGCCGCCGGGAGATCCGCCGGCTGCGCGCGCGGGCCGAGCGCGACCTGGGCCCGCGGTTCGACATCCGGGCCTTCCACGGGGTGGTCCTGGGCCACGGCGCGGTCCCGCTTGGTGTGCTGGACCAGCTGGTCAGTCACTGGTCGGAGCAGGTCCGGGCGCAGCAGGTACCTGAAAGGGGAGGCCAGGCATGATCGTGACCATCAACGGCAACGACCTCAACGTCGAGGTGCTCGGCGCGGACGACGCCCCGGTGCTGATCGCCCACCACGGCGGCGGCGGGATCGGCTCGCTGGCCGAGCCTAAGTCCACCTTCGGCCCGCTGGCCGACGAGCTGCGCGTGGTGGTCTTCGACGCGCGCGGCTGCGGCCGCAGCCAGGGCACGCCGCCGTTCTCGCACGCCCAGTGGGCGGCCGACGTGGACGGCCTGCGGGAGTGGCTGGGCGTCGAGCAGGTCATGGTGGCCGGCGGCTCCTACGGCGGCTTCATCGCCATGGAGTACGCCATCGCCTACCCCGACCGGGTCCGGGCGATGATCCTGCGCGACACCTCCCCGGACAACTCCAACCTGGAGCGGGCCTACGAGAACGCCCGCAACCAGGACCGGGTCGAGATCAACTGGGACAACTTCAACCGTTACTGGGGCGGCGAGATCCGCGACGACGAGGACCTGAAGGCCCGGTGGGCGGAGATCATCCCGCTGTACGACTTCGAGTACGACGCGGAGCGCTCGGCCGCCCGGGTGGAGGCCGGCATCTACCGCTACGAGGCCCACAACTGGTGCTTCCAGCACAACATGCCGGCCTTCGACCTCAAGCCGCAGCTGCCGGGGGTGCGCTGCCCGACGCTGGTGACGGTGGGCCGGACGGACTGGATCACGCCGGTGTCCTCCGCGGAGACGATCGCTGAGCTGATCCCCGACTCGCGGCTGGTGATCTTCGAGCGCTCCGGCCACTCCCCGCAGATGGAAGAGGCGGACCGGTTCCAGGCGGTCATGCGCGAGTTCGTGCACGAGGTCCTCGGCCGGCCCGCAAGCTGACCTCCGGCCGCGGCCGCCCTGATGGAGGCCGCCATGATCACGGAAATCGGTCCGCGACTATCGCGGACCGATTTCCGTGATCATGAACCCGTGCCTTCCGGTCCGTGACGCTGCGGGAGATCCTGGCTCGGCTGGCCTAGCCTGTCCTGGACGGAGCGCAGCAT
>JBOHCO010000072.1:0-2553 GCA_050698895.1 Streptosporangiaceae bacterium | reverse complement strand
TGCGCAGCACGACCCGCCCGGCCTGGACGGTGTACGGCAGCACAGTGCTTTTAGGGCGTCGCGCGGCGCCCTCGACCATGATCTCGTGGTGGGTGGTGACCAGGTCGTCCTGCGGCTCTTCCGGCTTGGCGTCTGCCCCGGTGCCCTCGCCGGCCGGGTTCTGCCGATCGTCGCTTGTGTCTGAGGCCATGGCAGAGCAGGCTAACGGGCCTCGGCCGCCCGGGGGTGGGCCGGGTCAGGCCCTGACGGGCTCCGAGGCCGGCACGGCGGCCGCGGCGGCCAAAGCCGTGAACAGGCTCAGGTCCTCTCCGGCCTCGGGGTGCCACTGGACGGCCACCGCGAACGGATGCTGCGCCGGGCTCAGCTCGGCCGCCTCGATGATGCCGTCGGCGGTCCACGCGGTGGCGGTCAGCCCGCTGCCGAGCTGGTCGACGGCCTGGTGGTGATGGGTGGGCACGACGACCGGCAGGTGGTCGGTCAGGTCGGTGCGGTGCAGGATCGAGGCCAGCCGGCTGCCCGGCGCGACCCGGACCTCGTGCTGCCCGTAGCCGCTGGCCTCCGGGGAGTGGCTGTCGTTGCCGACCAGGTCGGGCAGGTGCTGGTGCAGCGTGCCGCCCAGGGCCACGTTCATGACCTGCATGCCGCGGCAGATGCCGAGCACCGGCAGCCGCTGCTCCAGCGCGGCGCTGACCAGGGCCAGCTCGGCGTCGTCGCGGGCCGGGTTGGCCGGCCCGGAGCTGGGGTCGCGCGGCGCGCCGTAGCGGGCCGGGTCGATGTCCCCGCCGCCGGACAGCACCAGGCCGTCCAGGCGGCCGGTCACGGCCTCGATCCCGGCCAGCGGCGGCAGCAGCACCGGGATGGCCCCGGCCGCGGCCACGCTGGCCGCGTAGCGCTCGGGGAGCAGGACGGCGAGCCTGTCCCAGGTGCTCCAGCGGGCCGTTTCGCGGTAGGAGCTGATCCCGATCAGCGGACGTATCGGTGGTGGCATGACGCCAGCCTACAAAGGCGTCACGTAGGCCCCGCTGATGCCACCGTCCACCAGGAACGACGACGCGGTCATGAACGAGGAGTCGTCGCTGGCCAGGAAGGCCACGGCGGCGGCGATCTCCTCGGGCTCGCCGAACCGGCCCATGGGCACGTGGACCAGGCGGCGCGCGGCCCGCTCGGGATCCTTGGCGAACAGCTCGCGCAGCAGCGGCGTGCTGACCGGCCCCGGGCACAGGGCGTTGACCCGGATGCCCTCGCGGGCGAACTGGACGCCGAGCTCGCGGGTCATGGCCAGCACCCCGCCCTTGGACGCGGTGTAGGAGATCTGCGAGGTGGCCGCGCCCAGCACGGCCACGAACGAGGCGGTGTTGATGATCGAGCCCTTGCCCTGGCGCTGCATGTGCGGGATCACGTACTTGCAGCACAGGTAGACCGAGGTCAGGTTGACCTGCTGGACCCGCTGCCAGGCGTCCAGGCCGGTGGTCAGGATGGAGTCGTCGTCCGGGGGCGAGATGCCCGCGTTGTTGAAGGCGATGTCGATCCGGCCCAGGCGCTGGGCGACGTCGTCGAACAGCGCCTGCACCTGCTCCTCGCTGGCCACGTCGACGGCGAAGAAGAAGCCGTCCACCTCGGCGGCCGCGGCCTTGCCCGCGGACTCGTCGATGTCCACGGCCACGACCCTGGCCCCCTCGGCCGCGAGCCGCCGCACGGTGGCCAGCCCGATGCCGCTCCCGGCCCCGGTCACCACCGCGACCCGATTCTCCAGGCGTTTCATCAGCTCGCTCCTCCAGGTGTCGGCGGTCAGTCCTCGGTGTTTGCGTCACCCGAGTGACCGGGCCACGAAGTGGTCCGGTCACTCGGTCGAGATGAAGACGTTCTTGGTCTCGGTGAAGGCGTCCAGCGCGTCCGGCCCGAGCTCGCGGCCGAGCCCCGACTGCTTGAATCCCCCGAACGGCGTCCAGTAACGCACCGACGCGTGGGAGTTGACGGACAGGTTGCCGGTCTCCACGGCACGGGCGACCCGGATGGCCCGGCCCACGCTGCCGGTCCAGATCGAGCCGGACAGGCCGTAGGGGGTGTCGTTGGCGATGGCCACTGCCTCGGCCTCGTCCTCGAACGGGGTCACCGTGACCACCGGCCCGAACACCTCGTCCACGAACGCGGGGGAGTCGGCGCCGGCCGGGGCCAGCACGGTGGGCGGGAACCAGTAGCCGGGCCCGTCCGGTGCGCTGCCGCGGAAGGCCACCGGGGCGTCGTCGGGCACGTAGCTGGCCACCTTGGCCCGGTGCCCGGCCGAGATGAGCGGCCCCATCTGGGTCTGGCTGAGCGCCGGGTCGCCGACCCGGACGCCCTGCACGGCCGGCTCGAGCAGCTCCATGAACCGGTCGTAGGCCGAGCGCTGGACCAGGATGCGGGACCGGGCGCAGCAGTCCTGGCCGGCGTTGTCGAACACCGCGTAGGGCGCGGTGGCCGCGGCGCGCTCCAGGTCCGAGTCCGCGAACACGATGTTGGCGCTCTTGCCGCCCAGCTCCAGGGTGACCCGCTTGATGTGCTGGGCGCAGCCCG
>JBOHCO010000071.1:0-1354 GCA_050698895.1 Streptosporangiaceae bacterium | reverse complement strand
GGCTCACGACGCTCGCAGCCCCCAAGGGGAAAGCCCGGTACGGCGGCGGAAGCGCGCGTGGCGGTTACGGCGTGTCGCGCTGGCCGTGACGCTGTCTGTCGTGGTGCTGGCCGCCGGGGTCGTGGTGGCCGGGTACCTGACCTTCAACCGCTACGCCAGCAGCATCCCCCGCATTTCCGGCATCGCGGCCCTGGACGCCGCCCGCCAGCCGGTCATGCCCGTGGTCAGCCGTCGCAGCATGACCGTGCTGCTGACCTCATCCGGGGTGATGCCGGGCGGGGCCGACGTCCCCAGTGGCCTGATCGCCCTGGTTCATCTCGACGCCGATGGCCACAGCGGCGCCGTCGTGGCCATCCCGGCCAACTCGCTCGTGCGCGTGCCCGGGCACGGCACCACGCAGCTGTGGAACGCGCTGAAATTCGGCGGGCCCTCGCTGCTCATCAGGACGGTGGAGGATCTGACGAATGTCAGGATCGATCACTTCGCGGTGATGAACTTCGAGGGTGCGACCCAGGTGATCGGTGCGATGAATGGCGTCAATATAGATGTGCCATTTCCCGTCACCAGTGAGGGTACGCATTCCCGGCCGGGCTTGATCACCTGACCGCCGCGACGGTGCTGCCTTATGTGCGGCAGGCCGATGTGATCGACGTCATCAGGGCCGAGCTGCAGAGCAATCTCATCCGGGCGGTGCTCGATAAGATCGCCGCGGACCGCTTGTTCGTCGCCACGGACGTCCGGGTGCTGCACGCTATGGCGACCGCGCTCAGCGTGGACAGCAATTTCACCAACTCGCAACTGGAGTCGGTCGGGCTGCGGCTGGAGCACCTGCAGGGCTGGGACGGCGTGTTCGTCGCCGCGCCCACGACCGGCGGCCCGGGTGGCTCGGCCACCCTGACCCAGCCGGTCGCCGATCGTCTCTGGTCCGCCATCAGGAACGACGGCGTGGCCCAGTTCGCGCGGCGGTTCCCGTACACCGTGACGCCCGACGCCCCGGCCTGATCAGGTCCCCCCTGATCAGGGTCTTTAGCGGGCGGCCAGGACTTCGGCGATCTTGGCCGCCGCGCCGGGCGGGTCGCTGGCATCATGGAGCGCCTCGCCCCAGGACCAGCGGTAGTACCAGTACAGGCGGCCGTCGGCGTCGGTGCCCGGCACGCAGTCGATGCTCTCCGCCAGCATCGACGCTCCCGGCATGAACACATGCAGCGCGCACGGGTAGGTGCTCCTCACCGTGGCGTGAAAACCCTGTCTGTCAAGCGCCGCCGCCAGCTTGTGCAGGTAGTAGCTGCGTGCATGGTCACGAGCGCTCTGCTGCATGTCACCTGCCTCACCCGGGGAGATCCGGACATTGTCT
>JBOHCO010000070.1:0-7583 GCA_050698895.1 Streptosporangiaceae bacterium | reverse complement strand
TAAACTCCATCTCGCCTGACCTGCCGTACCAGAACCGCGGTCTGGTCGTCGCCGACTGGCCGTGGTCTGGCTACTATCAGGTGACGCCGCTCGCCTGGGTCACCGCGCACACCACTCAGTTCATCCGGCCCGGCTGGCGTTACGCCTGGCGTGGCGCCCGGCTCCTGCCGGCCGGCGGCAGCGTCGTTACTTACGAGCATGGCCGTGACTGGTCGGCCGCCGCCGAGACGGGCACCGCTACCCGGCCGCAGCAGATCACCCTCAGGATCACCCGGCCGCTCAGCTCCGCCACCGTTCACGTGTGGGGCAGCGACCTGCGTCACCGCCGGTACCTGATGCGGCTCGCCAGCCGGCACGGTCCCGTGGTCACCCTGGCCCTCCGGCCCGGCCGGGTCTACACGCTGACTACTAGCGCAGGCGCCTAAGGCCACCTGGAATCACCCGTACGCACTCGTCGGCGCCGACTCATGGTCCGACTACGCGATCAGCAGCGACGTCCCGCTTCCGCCGACGGACAGTGGCAGCTCGCCCTGATCACTCCCGCCGCGACGGTCGACGTTCTCGCCTCCGGAACCTACCCCGCCCCGCCGGCCGGAACCTGGACATCAGTGCAGCTGGCGATGGCCGGGCCGGTCCTGACGGCATCGGTGGGCGGCGCCCAGGTCGCTCAGGTGTCTGACTCGTCTCTCGCCCACGGCCCGGCCGGCATCACCGACAGTACGTGGAGCGAAGTCAGCTATCGGTCCGTCTCCGCTAGCAAGAGCCCGGCGTAGCCGCCGCTCAGGACCGGCCTCGTGCCAGCGGTGGCTGTTTCGCGGGCGTCAGCGCCAGAATTCGGTGAGCTGCCCGGCCAGAGCTTTGCCTTGGTCGTAGCCAGCTCGAGCGGCGGGCCGACGGGTCGACGGATCCATCATGGTGGCACCGAACGCGCTGAGTGAATTGCCATCCGGGAAGATCGTCTCGACGCTGCTGCCGCGGGCGCGCAGCTCGTCGACCTGCGCGGCAAGCTGCATGCCCCACTCCAGCGGATGCCGTGATCTGCCGCCGAACGGCGACAGCACCAGCACCCGCCCGTCTCCGGAGGCCAGATCGGCATTCTCGTTGCGTCGGTAGCCGCCGTCGATGTACCGGCTGCCGCCGATGCTGTAGGGAGGGACACCGAAGCCGTTGGAAGTGCTGGCGGCGACGGCGTCCACCAGGTCGACTCCGCGGTGGCGATCGAATACGACCGGCTCAGCGGTACGGGCATCGACCGCCGTGATGAGTATCGTTCGTTCCGGCCAGCGCTGACCGGGCAGCCGGGCGGCGACGGTTGCGCGCCACCGCGCTGGCCCGGAGCCGTCCGACGCCGCATACATCTCGAGCGCAGCGGCACCCATTCTGCGGCGCATGTCGGCCGCATCCTCAGCGGCGGCGATGATTCGGCTCGTTCTCTCCATGTGGTCGGCCACCGGCCCGATGGGAACGCGTCCGCCGTCGGATCTGACCGGCCCAGTCCGTCGCGGGGGCGTAGCGGTAAGGATGGCGGCCAGCAGTTCGGCCGGGGTCGCGCTAGTGATCTGGGCCGCGGCCGTCGATCCAGCCGACGTCCCGATGATCAGATCAGCCTGGGTCACATCCAGGCCGGCATCGAGCAGGCCGGCGATGACGCCGATCTCCCAGGCATTGCCTGCCGATCCGCCACCATGGAGGACCAGCGCTCGCTCGCCCGCGGCGGGCACCCGCCTCGTGGCGTCGACCTGCGGCTGATCCTGGTCGGACCCCGGCCGGCCGGAGGCCGCGGTCGAGGAGAAGTGCGGAGCTGAAGAAGGTGTTGTGTTCATGGGAGCCGCCTTTCGCGAAGTGCCTGGCGGGCGCTCCCGGTAGCGACTACCTCAGTCGCGCGATCATGGACTGCAGGGGAGCACCCACTGCGGATACTGCGTTCATGGGTCTCACCTCCTGCCGATGGATCACGATCGCCGGAAAGCTAGCACGCCGGCGACGCGGCGCGCAACCGAGATTAAGCCGGGTGAGTGGCGCTGGCGAACGCGCCTCCGACCGCTACGAAATCGTTTGGGCCGATCGCGACGGCGCGCGAAGATAGCCGGATGACCTGTACGGGCGGGCGGACGCGATGAGCAGGCTGGTCGATGTTGTCGCACCAGCGCGTCTTGGCCGTGACTTCCGCTGGCTGCTGGCCTCGTCCTGGATTACCTATCTCGGCGACGGCATCACGCTGGCCGCGGGGCCCTTGCTGGTCGCCTCGCAGACGCGCAGCCCGCTGGCCGTCGCGATGGCGGCCTTGCTGCAGCGGCTGCCGTGGCTGATGTTCGGGCTCTACGCCGGCGTCATTTCGGACCGGGTCAGCAGGCGCGCCATCGTCATCACAACCGGGCTGGCGCGCGCGACGATCCTGATCTTCCTGATCGGCTCGATCATCAGCCACCGCGTCGATGCCGCGGTGGTGCTGGCCGCGCTTTTCCTGTTCGGCGTCAACGAGGCCTTCGCCGACACGGCGACGACCACGCTGCCGCCGATGCTGGTGGACAAGAGCGACCTGGGCATCGCGAACTCGCGCACGCTCGGCGGCATGATCGCGGGAGGGCAGCTGGCCGGCCCGCCCATCGGGGCCGCGCTCTTCGCAGCTGGCATGGCGCTTCCCTTCATCAGCGAGACCGTCTGCGTGCTCGCCGGAGTGCTGCTCTTCACCCGGATACGGCTGCCGCCGCGGGCCGGGCGCGCGCAAGCGACCCGCGTGCGGGACGAGATCCGCCAGGGCTGGCGATGGCTCTGGGCGCATCCCCCCGTCCGGGTCCTGGCCATCACGATCTTTACCTTCAATATCACCTTCGGCGCCGCCTGGTCCGTCCTGGTCCTGTACGCGCGGCAGCGCCTCGGCATGGGCGCGGTGGGCTTCGGCCTGATCACGACGGCCATGGCCGTGGGCGGTCTGGCCGGCACCGCGTGCTACGGCTGGCTCGAGCAGCATGTGCGGCTGGGCGTGATCATGCGGGGCGGGCTGATCATCGAGACCCTGACGCACCTGGCTCTCGCGCTGACCCGGTGGATATGGCTCGCGCTGATCATCTTCACGATATTCGGCGCTCACGCGCTCATCTGGGGCACCACCTCGACGAGCGTCCGGCAGCGGGCCGTGCCCGCCGAGTTCCAGGGCCGCGTCAGCAGCGTGTACCTCACCGGCATGGTCGGCGGCCTCGTGATCGGCTCAGCGCTCGGCGGGGTCGTCGCCTCCGTCTGGGGGATCACCGCGCCATTCTGGTTCGGCTTCGCCGGCTCGGCGATCATCCTCGTCTTCATCTGGCGCTCCCTGCTGCAGATAGCGCACGCCGACGAGGATCTCCGCGCCGATGACCCCGCCGCCCAGACCTCGCCGCGCCAGATCAGCCAGACGGCGCAGCAGGCGGCACAGGCCGGCGGCTGAGCGCGGAACGCTCCCGGGCCCGTCACGATGGCCCGGCACCACGGCCAGCCGCCGGATTACCCGCCGGGCGGTGTCGGGGAGCGCTCCGCCCTCGCTCCATGTCCGACAAAGCGCCAGGCTGGCGCCTGTTGACTGTGCAATTGCCCGAATGCTGTGATAGGTCCGGCACGCGGGCATGAGTCCGTTCGGTGGGTGCCGTGAGCGATGCACGGGGTCAGGTTGAGACTCGGATCTGCGGCGGTCGTTCTGGCCAGCACGGCGCTGGTGGCGGGCACGACGGTGCTCCCCGCGGCAGCCAGTCCGCCGTCGGCGGCACCGTCAGCCCGGCCGTCGGCGCCCCCGGCATCCGCCGCGCTGCCGTCCCCCGCAGGCTGCGGGATGGCCCGCGGGCCAGCGGGCACCGGCACGACAGGGGACAGTGCGACAGGGGACAGTGCGACAGCGGACAGCGCGACCGCGGACCGACCGTTCCGCGTCTCCGGCCAGCGGGCCGGGCGCGGCAGCGCGGGGCTGTTCCCTGGCTGCGGGCACCCAGCCCGCCGAATCCGCGGCGCGGCCACGCCGGGCGGGGTCATCAGCGGATCAGTGACCGCCTCGCGGGGGCAGCCACTGGCCCAGGTGACGGTCCTCGCCGAGGACGCCTACGACGATGTCTGGGCGGCCTGCTCAACGCGGACGGGCGGCTTCAGCATCGCCCATCTCCCGCGGGGCCGCTACACCGTCATGTTCGCCCATCTCCTGGCCTGCAAGCTGACCGGAAATTGGGCGCCGCAGTATTTCCCGGACCGGGCGAATCCGGCTGATGCCGTTCCCGTGGCGGTCAGGCCGGGACAGCGCGTAACCGGAATCGACGCGGTCATGCAGCCGGGCTCCACTCTCACGGGCCGGGTAACCGTCATGTCCCCTGGCGGGAACATCGTCACCAGAATGCAGACCAGCGCCGGCGAAGGGGTGACCGACTGCGCGGTAGTGACCAGCCTGGGAACCGGCGCGACTTACTACGCGACCGGCTTCTACAGCTATGTATTCGCCGGGCTGGCGCCGGGCGGGTATCGCGTTGAGTTCTATACCTGTGGCGAGGGCAGCTACGGGTCCCAGTGGTTCAACCGCAAGTCCAGCCCGCGCCGGGCTACCGTCGTGCGGATCCGCGTCGGTGCCAGCCGCCAGGTCGGTTCGGCCCTCACTCCGGGTGGCCGGATATCCGGACGGGTGACCAGCAAGGCCACTGGCAGGCCGCTTTCGGATATCTGGGTCGAAGCCGACTCGGCATCGGGCATCTTCTTCGGGTATGGCATTACCGGGCGGCGCGGCAACTATGTCATACCCGGGCTCAATACCGGCTCCTATCGTCTTGAGGTTTTCAACTGCGGTCTTGGCGCGTACGCGAGCGCGCGGCTGGCGCGCACCGTTCACGTCGCCGTGCCCCGGACGGTCAGCGGGGTTCGCATCTCGGTGCCGACCGGCGGGTCGGTATCCGGTGCCGTGCGGGTCCGCTCGCGCGCGGCGGCCGGTCCTGGCGGCGTATGCGTGCAAGCCGATCCCGTCACCGCAGGCGGGGTCGTAGAGGTCGCCGAGACCAGCTACACCGGGCATTACATCCTGCGGGATCTGCGCGCGGGCCGATACAAGATCTACTTCCACACGGGGGAGAGCTGCGACAACGGCTTCGCCCCCGTGATGCCGCAGTGGTACCGCGCGGCGGCGACTCGCGCGACGGCGACCGCCGTCACTGTGCATGCCGGACGGAACACCACCGGCATCGACGCCCGGCTCGGGGTGAGCGGCGGCATCTCCGGCCGGATTGTCGCCGCGGCCTCCGGCGCGCCGCTGGGCGGGATGTGCATCCGCGCGGTGCCCAGGGCGGCCATGCGCACCGTGAGCGTCACCGCCAGCACCGCTGGCCGATACTCGCTGATCGGCCTGAGGCCGGGCCGGTACACGGTCGAGTTCAGCTCCGGCTGCGGCACCGACGGCTATGCCGCCCAGTGGTGGCACCACGCAGCATCAGCGGCGACGGCGACGGTCATCACGGTCCGGGCCAATACGATGAGCAAGGGAATCGACGCGAAGATGACTCCCGGCCATGGCCCCAAGGGCATCTCGTGAAACTGACCAGCCACGCGCCGCTGCGCAGCACCGCCGCGTCGATGACCAGCACCGCTATCCTCGTGCCGGCCGGCGTCCTGGCCCTGGCCGGCTGTGCTGCCGCGCCGGGCTTGCCCGCTTCCGCGGCAAGGGCCGCCGCGCCCGTTGACCGCCTACGTCGCCAACTCCGGCGGCCACACGGTGACCCCGATCAATACCGCAATTAACAAGGCCGGCCAGCCGGTCAAGGTCGGACCTGGCCCGGTCGGCATCGCGATCACCCCGAACGGGAAAACTGCCTACGTCGCCAACGGCGGCCTGCCCCGCTCGGACACGGTGACCCCGATCCGGACCGCCACCAACACCGCGCTCCCGGCGATCAAGGTCGGGAAGAGCCCTTCGGCCATCGCGATCACGCCGTGACGACTCGCTGCTCACCGCGGGCACCGGCGAGATAATCCGTGGAGCGGGCACCCGGCCGACCTTATTGTCTGAATGGCGGGAAAGTTCAAGAAGATCGCCGAGATGGCAGGGGTCAGCCTGCCGGCCGGCGAGGGCCGAACCGCCAGGGACGCTATCGACGGACTGCTGGAGCTGTCCCGGAGCGAGGAGAGCCGGGCTCGCCAGCTCGCGTGCCGGAACCTGTGCACCTGCCACGTCCGGGCCGACGACGACCGGGTGTGGACCAGGCTGCTGGAGCTGGTCCAGGATCCCGATCCCCTGGTCCGCGGCGACGTGCTGCACGCCATCACGGACAGCACGCCCGCGGCCCGGGTCCCGGCGGTGATCCAGGCCCTGGAGTCCCGTCACAACGACCCGGACGTGGGGATCCGCCGGCAGATCCGCAAGATCCTCGCCCACTACCGCCGGACCGGGAAGGTAACCGACGAGGCCCGCTAGGCGCTGGGGCCGGCGCCCGGCGAGGCCTGGCTGGCCTCGGGTATCTCGGCCAGCCGGGCGTGCAGCCGTTCCCGGATCTCGTCCGGGGTATAGGCGCGGCGGCGCCGCTCGGAGCGGACGATCACGACCCCGGTGGCGGCCACGCCCGCGAAGGCGGCCAGTCCGAGCCATTTCTGCCAGCGCATCTGCATAGGCTAGAGCGTGGCCGCCGTGAGTATCACCCTGGATAAGGCCGTGGATCTGGCCCGCACCGGTGACGTGTGGCTGTTCCGCGGTCGCAGCATGGCTGACCGTGCGATCCAGGTGGCCACCAACAGCCCGGTCAACCACGTCGGCATGTCCGTAGTCCTCGACGACCTGCCGCCGCTGATGTGGCACGCCGAGCTCGGCCGGTCCCTGCCCGACGTGTGGTCGGGGACCCGGCACCGCGGGGTTCAGCTGCATGACCTGCGGGAGGCGGTCGTCGTCTGGGCCAGCCGGTACGGCCAGCGGGCGTGGCTGCGCCAGCTGGAGCCGGCGGTGACCCGCGAGATGGAGGACGCGGTCCTGCGCACGATCGCGCGGCTGGATGGCACCCCGTTCCCCTCGACCGCCCGGCTGTCGTCGCGGTGGCTGCTCGGCCGCGCGCCGGCCATCGGGCACCGGGTGCCCAGCGCCGACCTGGAGACCGCCTACTGCGCGGAGGTGCTGGCCGTGACCTACCAGGCCATGGGCCTGCTGGCGGGCGACCGGCGGCCGAACTGGTATGACGCCGGGCGCTTCTGGAGCGGTGACCACCTCGGCCTGTCAGCGGGCTTCCGGCTCGGCGGCGAGATCCCCGTGCGCATTCCCGCCCGCGAGCTGGCCGCCGCCGCGCGATAAGTGACCCGGATCGGCTGGCCGGAGGCGGGGATCCCCATGAACTCCTGCTGCAGGGAACCGGTCACGACCCACCGGGTGGCGACGGTGTCACCGCTGCCGATGTCACCGCTGCCGACGATGTCCTGCAAGGTCCTCCTTGATGTCGGGGAAGAGCGCCTTGAAGCCGCGACCTTCTGCTTGAAGCCGGCAGCGTCGGCTCCTGGTCGGGCGCTGGATTGTGGTCTACCAGCGTCAACGGCCCGGAGCACGGGTTCGCTACTCGGAGCCGACGAGTATGCAGAACGGATGTCCGGCGGGGTCGGCGAGCACGTAC
>JBOHCO010000069.1:0-1488 GCA_050698895.1 Streptosporangiaceae bacterium | reverse complement strand
GAGTGCCTGCGGCACGTTAGACTTCGCGTGCACGCCGTGCAGATGACCCAGGAAGCAGAGGACTGCGCATGCTGACCGCGTTCATCCGGGCGTTCAGGACGCCTGACCTGCGCAAGAAGCTGCTCTTCACGCTATTCATCGTCGCGGTGTTCCGGCTCGGCTCCTCGCTGCCGACGCCCGGCGTGTCCGAGAGGGCCGTCCAGGCCTGCCTCAGCACCTCGGCCAGCAAGGCCAACCTGCTGCAGCTGGTCAACCTGTTCAGCGGCGGGGCGCTGCTGAAGCTCTCGGTCTTCGCCCTCGGCATCATGCCGTACATCACGGCCAGCATCATCCTCCAGCTGCTCGCGGTGGTCATCCCGCGCCTGGAGACGCTGCGCCAGGAGGGCCAGTCCGGCCAGGCGAAGATCACGCAGTACACCCGGTACCTCACCATCGGCCTGGCCATCCTCCAGTCCACCGGCATCATCGCGCTGGCCAGGTCCGGCAACCTGATCACCGGCTGCAACAACCTGATCCCCAACTCCTCGGTCTTCACCATCTCCACGATGGTCATCTGCATGACCGCCGGCACCGCGGTCATCATGTGGCTGGGCGAGCTGATCACCGACCGCGGCGTCGGCAACGGCATGTCGCTGATGATCTTCACTCAGGTCATCGCGGTCATCCCCGGCGAGTTCGAGCAGATCTACGAGGACAAGCACGCGTTCGTGTTCGGCCTGGTGGTGCTTGTCGGGGTCGCGATCATCGCGTTCGTGGCGCTGATGGAACAGGCCCAGCGCCGGATCCCGGTGCAGTACGCCAAGCGCATGGTCGGCCGGCGGATGTATGGCGGGACGTCGACCTATATCCCGCTCAAGGTCAATCAGGCGGGTGTCATCCCGGTCATCTTCGCGTCCTCGCTGTTGTATATCCCCCAGCTCGCGGCGCAGCTGTTCAGCAAGAACGCGACCTCGGGCTGGGCCCAGTGGGTCGAGGCCAACCTGGCCCGAGGCGACTCGGCGGCGTATGCCGGGCTGTTCTTCGTGCTCATCGTCTTCTTCACTTACTTCTACGTGTCGATCACCTTCAACCCGACCGAGGTGGCCGACAACATGAAGAAATACGGCGGCTTCATTCCTGGCATCCGGCCGGGCGGGCCGACGGCGGGCTACCTGAGCTACGTGCTCAGCCGCCTGACCGCCGCCGGGTCGCTGTATCTGGCCCTGGTCGCCCTGATCCCGGTGGTGGCGATCGGGCTGCTCAGCTCCGACCAGCAGTTCCCGCTGGGCGGCACGAGCATCATGATCGCGGTCGGCGTCGGCCTGGACACCGTGAAGCAGATCGAGAGCCAGCTGCAGCAGCGCAACTATGAGGGCTTCCTGCGATAGTGCGCATCGTCCTCGTCGGGCCCCCCGGTGCGGGCAAGGGGACACAGGCCCAGTTCATATCCTCGAACCTGTCGATCCCGAAAATCTCGACAGGTGACATCTTCCGGTACAACGTCAGCTC
>JBOHCO010000068.1:0-1192 GCA_050698895.1 Streptosporangiaceae bacterium | reverse complement strand
TAGGCGTCTTCCCGTCAGCCGACGGACGGCACGCGTACGTCGAACGGACCAGCACGAGCCTGGCCGAGCTGCGCGCCGGCGGCCGCGGGGTCCTGCGGCGCCTGCACACGCCAGCCGGCTGGTACCTGGCGGCGGGCGCGGCTGGCGAGGTCACGTCGGGCGCCGGAGGCAGCGGGTTCCTCGTCAGCTCGCGACCCGACGGGCCTTCCCGCGCCCCGTGGAACCTCGCCGCCTGGGATCTGGCGACGGGGAAGGTGACGCTCGTGGCCAGGAGCGCCGCTGCGGTCGGTGCCTACACTCCGCCGGGCGGCCGCTACAGCCTCATCGCCTGGGCGCCGACGTCATGCCGGTCAATAAACTGCCCGATCAAGATCACCAACACCGCGACCCGCGCGACCGTGACGGCGCGCAGCCCGCTGCCCTACGGCTTCGCCGGTAAGGGAGCTGTGTTCTCGCCCGACGGGACGCGCCTGGCGGTCTTTGAGCGGACCGCGAGCATCAGCTCGTCCTGCTGCGCCAACGACTCCGTCCTGGCCATCGTGAACACCCGTACCGGCGCAGTGCGCGCGGTCCGGGCCGCGCGGCTGGTGACGCAGGAGGACGCCGGCTGGATCCTCTGGCTGCCCGGCGGGAGGCGGCTGCTGGCCGGGGCGCTGTCCTATAGCTATGCGGTGGACACCGCCACCTACGCGGCCCGGCCGTTCTTCTTCTTCCCGCAGACGGCAGACGGCCCCGAGGCCGATCACGACATCATGCAGACCCCGGACATCAACTTCTCGGCCGTCCTGCTGCCATCAGTCGCCGCCCGGCCGCCGGGATCAGCGCACCTGACGCGCCTTAGGAGCTGACCGCCTCGCGGGGGTGCTCCTGGCTGGCGAACTGGGTCCGGTACAGCTCGGCGTACAGGCCGTCGGCGGCCAGCAGCTCGTCGTGCCGGCCGTGCTCGCGGATCCGGCCGCCGTCCACGACCAGGATCTGGTCGGCCTCCCGGATGGTCGACAGGCGGTGCGCGATGACCAGCGAGGTCCGCCCGGCCAGCGCCGCCTTGAGGGCCCGCTGCACCGCCGCCTCGGACTCGGAGTCCAGGTGCGCGGTGGCCTCGTCCAGCACCACCACGGCCGGCGCCTTGAGCAGCAGCCGGGCCAGCGCGACCCGCTGCTTCTCGCCGCCGGACAGCCGGTAGCCCCGGTCC
>JBOHCO010000067.1:0-3222 GCA_050698895.1 Streptosporangiaceae bacterium | reverse complement strand
AGTCGTTCAGCCCCGACGCCGCCGTGGGCACCGCAGCCGCTACGCCGACCTTCACCAGCAGGTCGGCGGCTGGCCCGGCGGCTGGGCCGCCGACGGTGTCCAGCACCGCGGACATTCCCCACGCGCCGATGGGCAGGTCGGTGAGCATCGGGTGCAGGGGATGCCCCACGTGGGTGCCGCTGAGCAGGTTGCGGACGGCCCGCGGCCGCACCGCGCGGCTGACCACCTTGACCAGGGGCTTGGCCAGCCGGTCGAGCGCCTCGATCCGCTCCACCCGCCTGACCAGGTCATGCAGCATGCTCACAAGTGGCCTCCTCGCTAACGGCTGGCGGACGGGCTTGGCAGTATGGGGGCCAGCCGCTGGCCGAGCTGGTCCCAGCTGGCATCGAACTTGGCCACGCCATCGTCCTCCAGAGACTGGACCACGTCGTCGTAGTCGATGCCGAGATCTCGCAGCTGGCCGAGCATCTCTCGCGACTCGTCGTAGTGGCCGTGGACCGAGTCGGCGGGCACCTGGCCGTGATCGGCGACCAGGCGCAGGGTGGCCTCGGGCATGGTGTTGACCACGCCGGGGGCGACCAAGTCAACCACGTAGCGGGTGTCGGGATAGGCGGGATCCTTCACCGAGGTCGAGGCCCACAGCGGCCGTTGCGGCCGGGCCCCCGCGGCCTGCAGGGCCTTCCACCGCGGCGCGGAGAGCACTCGCTCGTAATGCTGGTAGGCCAGCCGCGCGTTGGCGATGGCCGCCCGCCCGCGCAGCGCGGCGGCCGCGGGGGTCCCGATCTTGTCCAGCCTCGCGTCGACCTCGACGTCCACGCGGGAAACGAAGAACGAGGCCACTGAGGCGACCGCGGACAGGTCGTGGCCGGCTTGCCTGGCCCGTTCCATACCGTCGAGGAACGCATCCATGACCGCGTCGTAGCGAGCCAGCGAGAAGATCAGCGTGACGTTGATGCTGATCGCCTCGGCCAGGCAGGCGGCGATCGCCGGGAGCCCCTGCCGCGCGGCCGGGATCTTGATGAACAGGTTCGGCCGGTCGACCGCCCACCACAGGGCCCGCGCCTCCGCCGTGGTGGCGTCGGTGTCGTGAGCGAGCCGAGGGTCGACCTCGATCGACACCCGACCGTCCACGCCGCCCGTGGCGTCGTAGACGGGGCGCAGGACATCGCAGGCCCAGCGCACGTCGAACGTGGTCAGAGCCCGCAGCCCTTCGCCCGCCCCGACGCCGCGGGCCGCCAGGTCACGCAGCTGCGCCTCGTACGCACTGCCCTCGGCGATCGCCCTGGCAAAGATTGTCGGGTTCGTCGTTACCCCGGCGACGTGATCGCGGGCCACCAGGTCGGCCAGGCTGCCCGAGGTCAGCCGGTCACGGCTCAGGTCGTCCAGCCAGATCGACACGCCCGCCTCGGTGAGCGCCGCCAATGGGTCGGTCATGCCCGCTCGCTCCTTCCCCGGCCCTGGGCCGGCAGCCCGCAGGCCCTGGCGCGCCAGCGCCAGCGCCGCTGGCTCGCCCGCGGAGCCGTTCCGATGGTGTCATCCGACCCTTGCAGTTTCCCTTCAGGCCTTTCCCCTCAGGTCCTTTCCTTCAGGCGCGACGTCAGGTCCGCCCGACATGGCCCAGGTGACGACCGCAGGAAAACTGAAATCCTCGCTGCCTAGATTGATCTAGTCAAGGAAGCCTCACAGAAAGCGAGGAGGCAGGGGATGACCAGCACACGTGACCAGAGCACCCGAGATCTCTCGCGCGAGCCGCCTGCGCCGGTCGGCGTGGTGGTCGGCTTCGGCGGCGACCCGCTGACGGTCGGTCTCATCTTCTTCGGCATTGCCTCGTTGGCGCTCGGGATGGCGCTCATCGGCATGCCGACTGCCGCTCAGGGTGCGGTGATCCCCATCATCGTGCTGGGGTCCGGGCTCTACCAGCTGCTCGTAACCGTATGGGCAGCCATCCTCGGCCAGTCGATCGTGGCCGTGATCTTCTCCACGTTCTCGGCTTTCTGGCTCAGCTTCAGTGCCCTTCTGCTCGGACTCGATCACAACTGGTTCGGCATCGGCGCCGCGGACGCCACGGGGGCCCAGGAGCTCTTCTTCATCGCCTGGGCGTGCCTGTTCCTGTTCCTGGTCATCCCGTGCCTGAAGCTACCGCTGGTGTACCCGCTGGCCGTCGCGCTCGTGTTCGTCGCCGTGGCGCTGGCCGCCATCGGCGCCTTCACCGGCTCGGCGAACGTCTTCACCGCCGCCGGGGCAGTGGCCCTGACGTTCGCCTTCCTCGCCTTCTACGCGTGGGTCAACGTCACGCTCGTGGCCATGGGCGGGAAGCCGGTTCCGCCGCTCGGAAAGCCGCCGATCCCCTGAGGGGGAGCCGTCAGAGGGCTGGCCTGATCGACGACATCGGCCGGGCGGACGCCGAGGCGCGTGCCCCTGCCCAGTGCGTGCCGCGGCCGCGGCCGGTCATCCTGGTCAACGGGCTTCCCGGCGCCGGCAAGACGACCCTGGCCCGCGCCCTGTCACATCGCCTGAGCCTGCCGTTGTTCAGCAAGGACACGATCAAGGAGGCCCACGCCGACGTGCTGGGCGCCGAGCCACCGCCCGGCTGGACCCAACGCCGCTGGAACGCCGCGCTCGGCGCCGCGGCCAGCCGGACCATGTTTGTCCTCCTGGCCGACGCCCCCGGCGGTGCCGTCCTCGAGTCCTGCTGGCCCGGGGACGTCCGCCATCTGGTCGTGCGGGCCCTGCAGCGCGCGCGGAGCCGGTCACCGGCGGAGATCTGGTGCGAGGCCCCGCTGGCGACTGCCCGCCGACGCTTCGAGGCGCGCCACCCGCGCCATCCCATCCACGGCGAGCTGCCGGCCGACGCTGACTGGGAACGCTGGCAGGCAGCCGCCCAGCCGCTCCAGATCGGGCCCACGCTCCACGTCGACACGACCGGGCCGGTCGACGTGAACGCCATCATCGCCTGGATCAGGCTGCAGGTCCCGACCGGGCGTCTCGAGCCCGGCCCCGCGCCACCTCAGACGCCGCCGGCGTAACCCCATTCGCGGGTCCTGACCATTAGCCGCCGCCAGCCGCTGCCACCGTCCCGCCGCCACCGTCCCGCAGGGAAGTCCCGCAGGGAAACTGCAATCGCCGGCACCTAGCTTGGATCGTGAGGCCGCTGTCCGGCTCCCGGCGGAATTGCGGACGGCGTGAATGAGCTAGGGGGGATTTGGTTGCCGACAAGGATCA
>JBOHCO010000066.1:0-2776 GCA_050698895.1 Streptosporangiaceae bacterium | reverse complement strand
GTGAGCTCAAGGCGGTGCGCCGCGAGGTGCAGATGGTCTTCCAGGACCCGTACGGCTCGCTGAACCCCCGCCGCCGGGTCGGCGCCATCGTCGGCGAGCCGCTGGCCGTGCACGGCCTGGCCAGCGGCCCGGCCCGGCGCGAGCGGGTCCAGGAGCTGATGGCCCTGGTCGGCCTCAACCCCGAGCACTACAACCGGTACCCGGCCGAGTTCTCCGGCGGGCAGCGGCAGCGGGTCGGGATCGCCCGCGCGCTGGCGGTCAACCCCAAGCTGCTGATCTGCGACGAGCCGGTCTCGGCCCTGGACGTGTCGGTGCAGGCCCAGGTCATCAACCTGCTCAAGGACCTGCAGGCCCAGCTCGACCTGACCTGCATCTTCATCTCCCACGACCTGGGCGTGGTGGAGCACGTCAGCGACCGAGTCGCGGTGATGTACCTGGGCAAGATCGTCGAGCTGGCCCCGGCCGACGCGCTGTACCGCGAGCCGCGCCATCCCTACGCCGCGGCGCTGCTGTCGGCCGCCTCGGTCACCGACCCCGACCTGGCCCGGCAGCGCCGGCGGATGACCATCGAGGGCGACATCCCCTCGCCGGTCGACCCGCCGTCGGGCTGCCGGTTCCACCCGCGCTGCCCGCGGGCTCAGGAGCTGTGCCGGGTCACCGAGCCGCAGCTGGAGTCCGCGGCCGGCGACGAGGCCCACCTGACCGCCTGCCATTTCCCCATCGAGACGCCGGCCGTCCCCGACGACGCCCGGCTGCTGCAGGTGGTGGCCACCGGACCGGCACTGGGAAATGGCGCCGCCGACCCGGACGCCGTTGACCTGGACGCAGCCAGCCCGGACGCGGCCGACGAGGCCGCCGCGGCGGCGATCGCGGCCGTGCCCGGTCCCTCCGGCAGCGCCGAGATCGAGGGGCGCAGCCAGTGGCGGCTGGCCTGGGACCGGCTGCGCCGCGACCGGGTGGCGGTGATCTCGGCCGCGTTCATCCTGCTGCTCATCCTGCTGGCCATCTTCGCCCCGGTGATCGCGCACCTGGTCGGGCACGGCGTGGACCAGCAGAACGACACCGCCGGGCTGACCCCCGCCGGGCTGCCCAGGCCGCCCAGCTCGGCCTACTGGTTCGGCACCGATGACCTGGGCCGGGACGTGTTCGTGCGGACCGTCTACGGGGCCCGGATCTCGCTGATCGTCGGCATATTCGCCAGCGTCAGCGCGGTCATCATCGGCACCACCATCGGCCTGCTGGCCGGCTTCCTGGGCGGGCTGGTCGACTCGCTGCTGTCCCGGCTGATGGACCTGGTCCTGTCGTTCCCGTTCCTGCTGGCCGCCATCGCCCTGGTCTCGGTGGTGGGCCCCAGCCTGACGGTGATCATCGTGGTCATCGCGCTGTTCTCCTGGGCCGCCGTGGGCCGCATCGTGCGCGGCCTGGCCATGTCCATCAAGGAGAAGGAGTACACCGAGGCGGCCCGCGCCGGCGGGGCGGGGAACCTGCGGATCATGTTCATCGAGGTGCTGCCGAACCTGTCCGCGCCGCTGATCGTGTACACCACGCTGCTGATCCCCTCGGCCATCGCCTTCGAGGCGGTGATGTCCTTCCTCGGCCTGGGCATCACCCCGCCCACCCCGAGCTGGGGCGACATGCTGGCCGAGTCCATCGGCTACTACCAGGTCGCCTGGTGGTTCATCATCTTCCCCGGGCTGTTCCTGCTGGCCACCACGCTGGCGTTCAACCTGCTCGGCGACTCGCTGCGGGACGCCCTGGACCCGCGCGGCGAGCGGCTCATCACCGCGCTGCGCAAGGGCCGGCGCCGACGGCGGCCCGGACGCCCCGCGGCGGTCGCCGCGCCCGGTGACGCCGGCGGCGTGAGCCTCGCCGGCACCGAGGCAGGCCCGCGATGATCCGGCTGCTCGCCCGGCGGCTGGCCTCGGGCATCGTCGTGCTGTGGATCATCAGCGTGGCGGTCTTCGCGCTGTTCTTCATCGCCCCGCACAACGTGGCGCGGGCCATCGCCGGCCGCCAGGCCACGCCGGCGACCGTGGCGGATGTCGCCCGGCGGCTGGGCCTGAACCGGCCCATCCTCGACCAGTACGGCAGCTTCATCTGGAAGCTGCTGCACGGCAACCTCGGCTACTCCTATTACAACTCCGAGCCGGTGACCAGCCTCATCGGCAGCCGCATCGGGGTCACCATCTCGCTCACCGTGGGCGGCGCGGTGCTGTGGCTGATCATCGGGATCAGCACCGGCGTGCTGGCCGCCACGCACCCCCGGTCGATCATCGACAAGGGCGCCACGTTCTTCGCGGTGTTCTTCTACTCGATGCCGACCTTCCTGCTCGGCCTGATCCTGCTGTACTTCCTGTTCTTCCAGCTGCACCTGGCCGGGATCCCGATCTTCCCCGGCAGCGGCTACGTGTCGATCTTCACCAGCCCGGCGAGCTGGGCCCAGCACCTCATCCTGCCGTGGATCGCCGTCGCCCTGACCACGGCCGCCACCTATACCCGGCTGACCCGGGCCGGCATGCTCGAGGTCCTGGGCGAGGACTACATCCGCACCGCGCGGGCCAAGGGGGTCAGCGAGCGGCGGGTCACCTACCGGCACGCGCTGCGCGCCGCGCTGACCTCGGTGGTGACCCAGCTCGGCATTGACATCGGCGTGCTGCTCGGCGGCGCGGTGGTCACCGAGAACATCTTCGGGCTGCCGGGCCTGGGTCAGCTGGCCATCCAGTCGGTCACCCAGCAGGACCTGCCGGTGATCATCGGCATCGTGATGCTGGCCGCG
>JBOHCO010000065.1:0-2531 GCA_050698895.1 Streptosporangiaceae bacterium | reverse complement strand
TTCTCACCGGCCTGCTCGCCCGGTGACCGCGGACATATCCGGCACGGGATAGCGTGGATCCGTGCCGGTGCCGGAACACTTGCCGGCGTGGCGGCACACCGTCAGGCTGACGGGCCGCGGCGCCCAGTGCAGCGTGCTTGACCGGCTGGTCGAGGACGTCCGCTCGGGCGAGAGCCACGCGCTGGTGCTGCGTGGCGAGCCGGGGGTGGGCAAGACCGCCCTGCTGGAGTACCTGGCCCAGCACGCGCCCGGCTTCCGGGTCGCGCGGGCCGGGGGCGTCGAGTCCGAGATGGAGCTGACGTTCGCCGCGCTGCATCAGCTGTGCGCGCCGATGCTGGACCGCCTGGGCGGCCTGCCGGCGCCGCAGCGCGAGGCGCTGTGCACCGCGTTCGGCATGAGCGGCGGGCGGACGCCGGACCGGTTCCTGGTCGGCCTGGCCGTGCTGAGCCTGCTGTCGGAGGTCGCCGCCGAGCAGCCGCTGCTGTGCCTCATCGACGACGGCCAGTGGCTCGATCACACCTCGGCCCAGGTCCTGGCGTTCGTGGCCCGCCGGCTGGGGGCCGAGTCGGTGGGCCTGGTGTTCGCCACCCGGACGCCGGGCGGCGACCTGGACCGGCTGCCGGAGCTGGCCGTCGAGGGACTGCCGGAGGCCGACGCGCGCCTGGTCCTGGACGCGGTGCTGCCCGGCACGATCGACGCGCGGATCCGCGACCAGATCATCGCCGAGACCCGCGACAACCCGCTGGCCCTGCTCGAGCTGCCGCTGACCCTGACCCCCGCACAGCTCGCGGGCGGATTCGGGCTGCCCGGCGCGGTGCCGCTGGAGGGCAGCATCGAGGACAGCTTCCGCCGTCGCGTGGCGGCCCTCCCGGCCCCGACCCGGCGGCTGCTGGTGGTGGCGGCCGCCGACCCGTCGGGTGACACGGCCCTGGTCTGGCGGGCCGCCGCCCGGCTCGGGATCGGCGCCGACGCGGCCGGGCCCGCCACCGAGGCCGGGCTGGCCGAGTTCGGCACCCGGCTGCTGTTCCGCCATCCGCTGGTCCGCACGGCGGCCTACCGGTCGGCGCCGGCGCTGGACCGGCGCGAGGCGCACCGCGCGCTGGCCGACGCGACCGACCCGCACCTCGATCCCGACCGGCGGGCCTGGCACCGGGCCCAGGCCACCGCGGGACCGGATGAGAGCGTGGCCGCCGAGCTCGAGCAGTCGGCCAGCCGGGCCCAGGCCCGCGGCGGCCTGGGCGCGGCGGCCGCGTTCCTGAAGTACGCGGCGACGCTGACCCTGGACCCGGCGCAGCGGGCCGGGCGGGCCCTGGCCGCCGCCCAGGCCAAGATCCAGGCGGGCTCCTTCGGGCTGGCCGCGGACCTGCTCGACATGGCCGAGGCCGGGCCGCTCAGCGACTTCCAGCAGGCCCACGCCGACGTGGCCAGGGCCCAGCTCGCGTTCGTCACCAGCCGCGGCAGTGACGCCCCGCCGCTGCTGGTCAAGGCGGCCGGACGGCTCGAGCTCAGCGATCCGGGCCTGGCCCGGGCCACGTACCTGGACGCGCTGTCGGCGGCGATCTTCGCCGGGCGGCTGGCCACGCCGGGCAGCGGCGTCCTGGACGTGGCCCTGGCGGCCAGCGGCGCCCCCTCGGCGCCGCAGGGGCCGCCGCGGGCGCCCGACCTGCTGCTGGACGGCCTGGTCACGCACTACAACGACGGGTACTCGGCGGGCGTGCCGATGCTGCGCCAGGCCCTGGCCGCCTTCGACGACGGCCTGCCTCCCGACGAGCAGCTGCACTGGCTGTGGCTGGCCTGCGTGGCCGGGGCGTTCCGGGTCTGGGATGACGAGCGCCTGGACGTGCTGTCCGCCCGGCACCTTCAGCTGGCCCGCGACTCCGGGGCCCTCGGCGAGCTACCCCTCGCGCTGACCTCGCGCGCCTACATGCTGCTGTTCGCCGGCGAGCTGGCCGCCGCGGCCGCGCTGATCGACGAGGCGGAGGCGGCGAAGGACGCCACCGGGACCGGCCTGGCGCCCTACGGCGCCATGGGCCTGGCCGCCCTGAGCGGCGACGAGGCCCCGGCGGTGGCGCTGATCGCGGCCACCATCCAGGACGCCACCCGGCGCGGCGAGGGCGTCGGGATCACCATCGCCCACTGGGCGGACGCCGTGCTGCACAACGGCCTCGGCCGCTACGACCAGGCGCTGGAGGCGGCCGGGCGGGCCAGCAGCTACGAGGATGACCCGGGCTCGCTGATCTGGACCACGGTCGAGCTGATCGAGGCCGCCGCGCGCTGCGGCGCGACCGAGGCCGCGGCCCGCGCCCTGGGCCGGCTCGAGGAGATGACCCGGGCCAGCGACACCGACTGGGGGCTGGGGATCCTGGCCCGGTCCCGCGCCCTGCTGGCCGAGGGCGCGGCCGCCGAGGAGCTGTACGCCGAGTCGATCACCCGGCTGGGCCGGACCCGGCTGCGGGTCGATCTGGCCCGGGCCCGCCTGCTGTACGGGGAGTGGCTGCGCCGGGAGCGCCGCCGCGTCGACGCCCGGGAGC
>JBOHCO010000064.1:0-1907 GCA_050698895.1 Streptosporangiaceae bacterium | reverse complement strand
AGCGCAAGGCCCACCAGATCCACCACCCCTTCGGGTCCCCGGCCGAGGTCACCGCCCGCTACCCCTCGCACCTGCACATCGACATGGTCCCGCGGCTCCAGGCCGGCGGTAACGGGCGGCGGCTGATCAGCACGCTGACCGGCGCGCTGCGCGAGCGGGGCTCCCCCGGCGTGCACCTGGGCGTGCACGCCGTGAACACCCGCGCGGTCGGCTTCTACCGGCACGTCGGCTTCACCGAGCTGTACGCCCGCGATGGCGCCGTCGTGTTCGGGATGGACCTGCGCTGACCGCCCGGCGCCGGGTCACCAGGTCGCGGTGACGGTCTGGGCGGGCAGCCGCATGCCGATCAGCAGGCGGCCGACCCCGTAGCGGAAGGCCCTGATGAACGGCGGCCCGCTGCCCTCGGCCACGGCCGAGAAGACGTACGACGTCCCGCCGGGGTTGGACCACATCAGGTCGATCTGGACGTTGCGGGCTGGTTCGCGCAGGGCGACGAGCCGCCGGCCGGAGCGGGCCGAGTAGATGTAGACGTGCGCGACGTCGTAGCACTCGTTCTTCGACGTGGACACGCAGATGGTGACCGAGCGCAGCACCCGGCGGCCGTCGGGCGCGAGCAGCGTGCTGGCCCAGTCCACGTTCGGCGAGTGGATGTCCGGCGACCGCACGATGACCCGGCTGGCCGCCTGCACGGTGGCGCCGGGGCCGCCGGTGTCCAGCAGCAGGCCGAGCTGCACTGCCGGGGCGTCGCCCCGTGCCCGACCGACGTCATGGGCTACCACGTCCAGTCCGACATCCCCAGCTACTGGACCTACGCCAAGGACTTCGTCCTCGACGACCACATGTTCGTGTCCGACCACTCGTGGAGCCTGCCCACGCACATGTACATCGTCTCGGCCTGGGCGGCCAACTGCGCCCGCCCGGCCAACCCGATGAGCTGCCGGGGCACCGACATGCCCAGGAACCGGACCGCGGCCGACCCGCGGCCGTTCGCCTGGACCGACCTGACCTGGCTGATGCACCGGTACGGCGTGAGCTGGGGCTACTACCTGGACCACGGCGCCCAGCAGCCCGGCAGCAAGGTCGGCGTGCCCAAGATCTGGAACACCCTGCCCGGCTTCACCGACGTGAAGCAGGACCACCAGGAGGGCAACATCCAGCCGCTGTCCAGGTACTACGCCCAGGCCAGGGCGGGCACGCTGCCGCAGGTGTCGTGGATCGTGCCCCAGCCCTCGGACAGCGAGCACCCGCCGGCGCTGATCAGCGCGGGCCAGGCCTACGTGACCCGGGTCATCAACGCGGCCATGGCCAGCCCGGACTGGGACTCCACGGCGATCTTCCTGACCTGGGATGACTGGGGCGGCTTCTACGACAGCGTGGTGCCGCCGCAGGTCGACGCCGAGGGCTACGGCATGCGCACCCCCGGCATCGTCATCAGCCCCTACGCCCGCCAGGGATTCATCGACCACCAGCCGCTGTCCACCGACGCCTACCTGAAGTTCATCGAGAACGACTTCATGGACCAGGCCCGGCTCAACCCGGCCAACGACGGCCGTCCCGACCCGCGGCCGGACGTGCGCGAGGCCATCGCCCGCAACATCGCGCTGGACTTCAACTTCGGCCAGAAGCCGCGCCCGCCGGTGATCCTCGACCCCTGCCCGCCCACGACGCTGATCCCCCGGCCCAAGCCGGGCTGCCCCAACACGGTGAACATCGACTTCAAGCGCTGGGGCGACAGCTAACCCTGGCGGATGGCGAGGCGGGTGCGCCTGGCCGGGCCTACTGCCAGGTGACGACGGCGGCCGGGTCGGTGGCGTGCAGGTGGTTGGAGACCCGGGCCAGGTGCACCCGCATCGCCTCCACCGCGGCGGCCGAGTCGCGGGCCCGCAGCGCGGCCACGATCTCCCGGT
>JBOHCO010000063.1:0-1609 GCA_050698895.1 Streptosporangiaceae bacterium | reverse complement strand
GCCTGGGCCTGAAGAAGGTGCTGGTGACCTGCGAGGAGACCAACACCGGCTCGCGGCGGGTGATCGAAGCCAACGGGGGTGAGCTGGCCGAGCTGACCGCGGGGACCTGCCGGTACTGGATCACGTTGTGAGGTCAGGCACTATGGATGCCGTGCACGAACCACGCGGTACGGCCGCGCTACCCGCGAGGCGCCGGGCTCGCCTGGTATCCCGCGTCGCTCTCATCGCCGGATCCGCGGCGCTGGCGGCCGCGCTGCTCGGGCCGGCCGGGCCGGCGCAGGCGGCCAGCGGGGGGCGGGCCACCGCGGTTACGGTGCGCCAGCTCATCACGGTGCAGGCTCCCTCGTACCTGGCCACCTTCGCGACGCTGCGGGCCTACCGGGTGGTCGACGGCCGGCGGACCCTGGTGTTCGGGCCCTGGCAGGCCCGGGTCGGCTATAACGGCGTGGCCCGGCCGGGCCGCAAGCGCGAGGGCGACGGCAAGACGCCGTCCGGCACGTACGGGTTCAGCTTCTACTTCGGTGTCCAGCCCCGGCTCGGGTTCGCGTTCTCGTTCCGGCACGCCTACGTCTATGACGTCTGGGACGACGACCCGTCCAGCCCCCGGTACAACGAGTGGGTCGACAAGCGCCGGCACGAACCCGGCCGTGATCCCGAGCCGATGCACCAGGCGCCCGCCTACGACTACGCGGCCGTGATCGCCTACAACACCGCGCGCGTGCCCGGCCGCGGCAGCGCGATCTTCCTGCACGTCGGGACCGGCTCGGCCACCGCGGGCTGCGTCTCGCTGCCCCGGTCCGAGCTGATCAGGGTGCTGCGCTGGATGCGGCCCGCCGCGGACCCTCAGATCACCATCTCCGCCCGCTAGGAGCACACAGCACCGATGGCGCCATCCGAGTTTGACGACGGGGAGGTCTACTGGGCCGCCCCGATCGGCGGCGTGACCCCGCCCGAGCTGTCCGCCGGCAACGAGGACGACGACGAGATCCTGCGGCAGATCGCCGCCCGGACGTCGCTGGAGCTGCCCCGCAGCTGGGAGCACTTCCTGCTGGTCCCCGACGAGGCCGCGGCGCGGAGCGTGGCCGAGGCGCTCGCGGCGCTGGGCTGGGAGGTCTCCATCGGGGCGCCGGGGCCCGGCGATGAGGAAGACGACCGGGACGCCGATCCCGGCGACGACCCGGAGGCGGAGGCCGGGCCAAGCTGGGGCGTCATCGCCGGGCAGCCGGCCGTGGTGCTGACCCCCGCGCTGGTCCGGGACACCAGGGAGCTGTTCGAGGACCTGGCCGCCCGGGTGCCCGGCTCTAGCTACGACGGCTGGCAGGCCAGCATCGACTTCGACGAGATCTTCGAGGCCATGACGGCCGCGGTGGACGGGTCCGAGGACTGACCGGCCCGGCGCGGGATCAGCTTGCGCGCCGCAGGGGCGGCCCGGGATCCTGGGCCGCGAGCCAGTCCCAGAGGCGGGCCGCCGCGTCCGGGGTGACGTCGCGGGTACCGGGCAGCCGCCGGGTCGGCCGGCGGCGCCGGTCATGCCAGAAGCCGCCGCTGCCCAGCCCGGCCGGGTCGGCGGCGGCCAGCCAGACGATGGTGTCGGCGCCCTGCTCGGGCG
>JBOHCO010000062.1:0-2841 GCA_050698895.1 Streptosporangiaceae bacterium | reverse complement strand
ACGTCGCCGTCGGCCAGCCGGACTGCGATGCCGGGCAGTACGCGGTCGCCGTTCACGTAGGTGCCGTTGGTGGAGTGCTCGTCGCGGATGGTGGCGTGGCCGGCGTCGTCCATGGTGATCGTGGCGTGCCGCCGCGAGACGTTCTCGTAGCTGGAGAACGCCGCGGCGACCAGGGACTCGGCCGGGTCACGGCCCAGCAGCAGCGAGGTGCCCGCCGGGATCTCGACGTTGCCGGTCGGGAACGACAGCCGCAGCACCGAGGGCGAGATCGGACCGGACCTGTCGTCACGCTTGAGGTACTCCTGCATGATCGTCGCCGCGGGCTGATCGTCCTCCTGCGGGTCGTTGCGCGGCAGGTTCGCACCGCAGGTGAAGCAGATGAGGTCAGCCGGCTTCACCTCGGTTGCGCAGGCTGGGCAGGTGAGCGTCCCCATCACGTCCTCCATTAGTACGTAGCCCGTCGCGGCCGTGGTCACGATCTGCGCGACAGCCGCCCGCACGAGAGAGTAACGCCTGAGACCCCGTCGGCGGTGCCCGGATTGGCCGGGTGATTACCTTGGCCTGACTACCGGTGCCCGGCGCGCCGGGGCCTGCGGCCCGGCCCGGGCCGGGCGGTAGCATCGCGGTTATGTTTGGCTTCACGCTCAACGAGGAGCAGGAAGCGCTCCGCTCCACCGTCGAGGATTTCGCCCGCGCCGAGGTCGCGCCGGTGATCGGCGAGTACTACGAGCGCGGCGAGTTCCCCTATCCGATCGTCGCCAAGATGGGCAAGCTCGGGCTGTTCGGGCTGCCCTTTCCCGAGGAGTACGGCGGGATGGGCGGTGACTACCTGGCCTTCTGCCTGGCCCTGCACGAGCTGGCCCGGGTCGACTCCTCGGTGGCCATCACCCTGGAGGCGGCCGTCGGGCTCGGGGCGATGCCCATCTACCGCTTCGGGTCCGCCGCGCAGCGCGCGGAGTGGCTGCCGCCGCTGTGCCGGGGGGAGCGGCTGGCCGCGTTCGGGCTGACCGAGCCGGGCGGCGGGTCCGACATCCCCGGCGGCATGCGGACGACGGCGCGACTCGAGCAGGGGGAAGGGGAGGTGGGCGGGGAGTGGGTGATCGACGGGTCCAAGGCGTTCATCACCAACTCGGGCACCTCGATCACCTCGGTGGTGACGGTGCTGGCCATCACCGGCCGGGCCGGGAACCGGCCCGAGATCTCCTCGATCATGGTCCCGGCCGGCACGCCGGGCTTCACGGTCAGCCGCGAGTACTCCAAGGTCGGGTGGTGCGCCAGCGACACCAGGGAGCTGGCCTTCTCCGGCTGCCGGGTGCCCGAGGGCAACCTGCTGGGCGAGACCGGCCGCGGCTACGCCCAGTTCCTGGCCACCCTGGATGAAGGGCGGGTGGCCATCGCTGCCCTGTCGGCCGGGCTGGCCCAGGGCTGCGTTGACGAGTGCCTGCGCTACGTCGGCGAGCGGACGGCCTTCGGCCATCACCTCGGTCACTACCAGGCCATCCAGTTCAAGATCGCGGACATGGCCGCGCGGGCCCGGCTGGCCCAGCTGGCCTGGTACGACGCGGTGGCGGCCATGCTGGCCGGCGGCTCCTTCAAGCAGCAGGCCGCCATTGCCAAGCTGACCGCCTCGGAGGCGGCGATGGACAACGCCAGGGACGCGACGCAGATCTTCGGCGGCTACGGGTTCATGAACGAGTTCCCGGTGGCCCGCTTCTACCGGGACGCCAAGGTGCTGGAGATCGGCGAGGGCACCTCGGAGGTCCAGCGCATGATCATTGCCCGGGAGCTGGGACTCAGCCGCGAAAGCAGCTAGGCGGCCCGATTCCGGTCCGAAGGCATCAGTAGCGGATTCTTACGGAACGCGTCAGGTCTGCCGTCTGCCGGACTTATCTACCCATAGATGCAGTATGGTGAGCCACTGACTCGCTGTCTTGTACCGGCCATCGCCGGTTCTTCCTGACTGTCCCGTTGAGGCGCCGGGCCGCGTGGCTGGCGGCCTTCGAGCGAGTGAATATTCGCGACTGAGGAAGGAGCAAACCGGGATGACCCTGCATCCGGCCCGGTTTCTCGCACTCGGCGCGGCCGCCGCGATCACGGCGTCCGCGCTGGCCGGCTGCGGTGGCGCAGCCAGCGCCCAGAACGGCTCGAAGCCGGACATCCTGGTGGGCATCTCGCTCCCGCTGACCGGCGGCTTCGCCGCCGATGGCCAGGCGTTCCAGAAGGGCTACGAGCTCTGGCAGAGCGACGTCAACAGCCACGGAGGGCTGCTCGGCCGCCAGGTCAAGCTCAAGATCCTCAACGACAACAGCGATCCGAACGTGACGAAGAGGCAGTACAAGCAGCTGATCGTGCAGGGCCACGTCAACCTGACGCTGGGCCCGTTCTCGTCGCTGCTCACCGCGCCGGCCGCCGAGGCCGTGGGGCCGTACCACTTCGCAATGATCGAGGGCGCGGGCGTCGCCGTCAACGTCTTCCAGGACCCCGCAGGCGACGAGAAATATCACAACGTGTTCAGCCCCAGCCTGCCGGTGTCCGACTACATGCGGCCCCTGATCGACTGGATCAAGAGCCTGCCGCCCAGCAAGCGGCCCACGACGGCGGCCTACCCGAGCGTGAACGACCCGTTCTCCCTGCCCGCGGTCGCGACCGCGCATACGGAGCTGCACAAGCTGGGGATCAGGACGGCCTACACCTCGCTGCCCAAGGGCATCAACGAGGTGACCACGACCAAGGACCTGAACAAGGCGGAGGCCACCGCCTACCACGCTGCCGCCGAGAACACGGCCAGCAGCAACGCCCAGATCGTCATCCTCGGCTCCACGGACGTGGGGACCGTCGCCA
>JBOHCO010000061.1:0-1866 GCA_050698895.1 Streptosporangiaceae bacterium | reverse complement strand
GGGCCGGCCGCGGCGCGCGTGCCTTGCGGGCCGCCCGGCGGCGCCGCGAGGGGCCGAACAGGTCCGTGCGGACCACGCCGACCGCGGCGATGACAAACAGCCACAAGACAGCCAGGAACGCCAGCTTGATGAGTGTGAGCGTCAGCGCGTTCATCGGGTCATGAGTCCTTGGCTGGCCTTAGCTGCCCTCTGGTTCGGCGCGGGGTGGGCGCCTGCGATCGTAGTCTTTAGTAGCTGGAGTCCCGCCGGAACACCAGCGTCGTGCGACCCAGGGTGACCTGCGTGCCGTCGGCCAGGGTGACGCGCCGGATCGGCTGCCCGTTGACGAAAGTGCCATTGGTGGAGCCTAGGTCCACGAGCACGACTTCGCCGTCCTCCACGCGAAGCTCCGCGTGATGCCGGGACACGCCGGCGTCCACCAGCCGCAGGTCACAGTCGGTGCCCCGGCCGAGGATGGTGATCGGGGCGGTCAGGTCGAAGGTCCGCTGGGTGCTGCCGTCCGGTCCGCGGTCCGGGCTGGACACCAGCAGCCGGGGCTTGCCGTTGAGGTTGCCCGGAGGCCGGGGCAGGTCGCTGGCCGGGCGGCGGATCTCGCCGTCCTCCACCGTGGTGCCCCTGATCACGCCGGACCGGATCCGGAACGTGCCCGTCGTCAGGTCGGGCACGCCCTCGAACCGCATCTGCACCGGTCCGACAAACGAGTAGCCCTGCTCCCTGGCGTACTCCCGAGCCAGCGTGGCCAGCTCGATGCCGAGGCTGTCGGCGTACACCTCGAGCCGCTCGTAGTCGCTGTCGGCCAGTTCGACCACGAAGTCATTGGGCACCAGGGTGCGGCCCTGGGCGACGATCGCCGCGCGGTCATCCATCTCCCGCTGGACGGCGCTGGCCACCTCAACCGGCTGGAGTTCAGACTTAAACGCCCGCGCGAAGGCACCCTCGACCATCCCCTCCAGGCGGTGCTCAAACCGCTGCAGGACTCCCACCGGTGGTACCTCCTCTCGCTACTCGCATCCGATCGTATAGGCGACATGGGAGCGCTCGCGGACGTGCTAACCTGACTGCTGCTTCCCGGGCGGGTGGCGGAACGGCAGACGCGCACGGTTCAGGTCCGTGTGTCCGAAAGGACGTGAGGGTTCAAATCCCTCCTCGCCCACATTTACTCCTAGCTGTTCTCCTACCTCGGACGCCAGCCGACCCGCTGCTGCTGGCGGAAGTTTACCGGTGCGAGCACCGTCACGGGCAGGGCAGAATCGATGCTGTGCCGGAACTTCCCGAGGTAGAGGCCCTGGCGGCCGACTTGCGCGAGCGCGGCGTCGGCCGCGTCATCGAGCATGCCGACGTCGCGGAGTTCTCGGTCCTCAAGACGTATGCCCCCCCGCTGACCGCACTGGCGGGCGCGACGATCACTTCGGCCGGGCGGCACGGCAAGTTCCTCGACCTGGGGGCCAGGCCCGCCGGCGGTGGTGCCTCGACGCCGGACCTGCACCTGATCGTGCACCTGGCCAGGGCCGGGTGGCTGCGCTGGCGGGAGGACCTGCCCACCGCGCCGCCGCGGCCCGGTAAGGGGCCGCTGGCGTTCCGGCTACGGTTTGATGACGGTTCCGGCTTCGACCTCACCGAGGCGGGCACGCGCAAGCGACTGGCCGTGTATCTGGTCACAGATCCGGCCGCCGTGCCGGGCGTCGCGGCACTGGGCCCCGACCCGCTGGACCCCTCGTTCACGGCGGCGACGCTGGGCGGCATCCTGGCTGGGCGGCGGACGCAGATCAAGGGCGTGCTGCGGGACCAGAAGCTGATCGGCGGCATCGGCAACGCCTACTCCGACGAGGTCCTGCACGCGGCGCGCATGTCACCGTTCCGGCTGGC
>JBOHCO010000060.1:0-3403 GCA_050698895.1 Streptosporangiaceae bacterium | reverse complement strand
GACTAGGTTGGCGGACCCGGTGCCGGAGGGCGCCCGGGAAGGGTGGCTCGGGTGGCCCCATGGGATCGGGCGGGCCCATGGGATCGGGCGGGCCCATGGGATCGGGCAGGGTGGAGCCGGGCCAGGCCGGGTGGTGCGGCGGGGCGTGGCCGGCCCGGCCCAGTGGTAGTCGTGCACGTGGGGGTCGTCCGCCGGGAAGGCGGGCTGGTGCGGCGGAGCGTGGCCGGGCCAGTGGTAGTCGTGCACGTGGGGGTCGTCGGCCGGGAAGGCGGGCTGGTGGGGGCCGTCGTCCGAGTCGTCGTGCTCGTGGTCCCAGGCGTGCTGGTCCCGGGCGTGCTCGTGGTCCCGGGCATGCTCGTGGTCCCGGGCATGCTCGTGGTCCCGGGCGTGCTCGTGGAAGTGGGAGGCTCGGTGGTGGGCCTCTTCGTACAGCTCGCGGGCCTGGTCGCGGGCCTCGTCGGCGGCGTCCTGGGCCATCTCGGCCCGTTCGTCGGCCTCGCTGGCCGCCTCCTCGGCCTGGTCCGCGCGCTCGCGCGCCCGGTCGGCGGCCTCCTGCATCTGGTCGGCGCGCTCCTGAGCCCGCTCCTGCTCGGCTTCGTCGGCCCATTCCCCGGCCATCTCGGCGGCCTCGTCGGCCTGGCCGGCCCGGTTCTCGGCTCGCTCGGCGTCCTCTTCGGCCTGGTCGGAGCGCTCGCGGGCCCGGTCGGCCTCCTCGCGGGCCCGGTCGGCCGCGCGCCGGGCGCGGTCGGAGGCCTCCTGGACCCGGAACGAGGCCAGGCGGGCCTCCAGCTCGGCGGCGGGCACGCCCGCCGCGGCGGCCTCGCGGGCGTACTGCTCTTCGGGCGTCTCGGCCCGGAACACCGGCTGCGGTACGGCCGATCTCGGCTGGCCCCCGGGCTGCGCCCGGGCGCCGGTCGGGAACGGCGACTGCGGCACGGCCGAGGTCGGCCGCCCGCCCGGCTCGGGCGGTGTGCCGGCGGCGGCTTCGGGGCCCGACCCGGACAACGTCGGCATGGTGCCGGGCTGCAGCGATGATCCGGCGGCGGCCTCAGGACCCGACCCGGACAGCGTGGGCATGGTGCCCGGCTGGAGCGGTGATCCGGGAGCTTCCTCGGAACCTGACCCGGCCGACGTCGGCCGGGCGGCCGGCTGGAGCGGTGATTCGGCGGCGGCCTCGGGGCCCGGCCCGGTCGGCGTCGAGGCTTCACTTCTTGCTGTTATCAGCCCAACGCGGTCACCCTGCGAAGGCTCAGGCGTCGGCGGCCCGGGTGGGTCGGGCGGTGCAAGGGCTGCGGGCGGGGGTTCGGTAGCGGGTGCGTCGTGGGTGTCGGCGGGCTGCTCGGCCAGGGCGCGGCGGGCCACGCTGTAGGGCTCGCCGGTCTGGGCCATGCGCTGGCGAATATCGGTCTTATGGGCTTTGTTCCGAGTCATGATCATCTCATCCCCGGCGAGGCGGCCCGCGTCTGCTCGCCAAAGGCGCAATGACATGACGAAGAGAATGCACGCGAGTCGGTGACCCTTGTCCTCGTCGCCACCTGCGGCGCGGGCCGACGGGCAGCTCGGAAGCGGGCAGGCGGTGCACTGCCACTGCCAGCAGGGTACCGCGCCGGGCGCGGCGGTCGCCAGGGCGCGCCGGGATGGGTACATAGACTGCGGGAAAGCGAACCGGGCCGCTAATGCGGGCATGCCGACGAACTGGAGGCATGACGACAGCCATGACCAGGCCGACAACGGTGCTGATCAGCAGGCGCGAGTCGTTCAGCGCCGCGCACCAGCTATGTGACCACGATCTGTCCGACGCCGAGAACCGGCGCTTGTTCGGCAAATGCGTCAATCTGCACGGGCACAACTATGTCCTGGAAGTCGTCGTGTCCGGGGAGGTCAGCGAGACCACGGGCTACGTCCTGGACCTGAAGCGCCTGTCGGACGTGGTGTGCCGGCAGATCATCAGCGATGTCGACCACCGCAACCTCAACACCGACGTGCCGTGGCTGAAGGGGCTGATCCCGACGGCCGAGAACCTGGCCCTCAGCTTCTGGGACCGGCTCGAGCCCGAGCTCCCGGACGGGATGCTGCGCGCGGTCCGGGTCACCGAGACCGACAAGAACTGGGCCGAGGTTGGCCATCGCGCCTGAGCCTGCGAACTCGGGCGGGCGGCGGCTCGCCCGGCCCGCGCTGCGGCAGCGCTACCACGCGGCCGACGTGGACGTGCTGACAGCGCAGGAGGCGCGCCGCTTCATCACGGGAGCCTGCCGGGATCCCGGGGCGGACATCACCCTGGCCTGGGAGCTGCTGTACCGGCTGGAGCCGGAGCTGTACGAGCGGCTGGTCCGGGCCGAGCGGATCCACCCCGGCGTGCTGGCCTGGCTGCCGCCGGCGGCCGGCCGGGTGGTCGAGGTCGGCGCCGGGACGGGGCGGCTGACGATGGACCTCGTCGGGCGCGCCCGGGAGCTGGTCGCGATCGAGCCGGCCGCGCCGCTGCGCGAGATCCTGCGGCGCAAGCTGACCGCGGCCGGGCCGGGCCAGCGCGTCCGGCTGACGGACGGGTTCATTGATGAGCTGCCGGTGCGCTGCGGATGCGCGGACCTGGTGGTGGCCTGCTCGATGGTCACGCCCGAGGCCGGTCACGGCGCGGACGCCGGCCTGGCGGAGATGGAGCGGATCTGCCGGCCGGGCGGCCAGGTGGTCATCGTCTGGCCGAATCACCTCGGCTGGCTGGCCGACCGGGGCTACCAGTACGTCAGCTTCGGCGGGCCGATGGCGATGACCTTCGAGAGCCCGGGCGAGGCGGCCGAGCTGACCGAGATCTTCTATCCCGAGGCGGCCGCCGAGGTGCGCCGCCGGGGATCGGCGGTGCTGCCGTACGCGCTGCTGGGCGTCAACCCGCCGCGCGACCTTGCCTTCAAGGAGAAGCCGGTGCCGACCCGAGGGGCCACCCCCCGGACCCCCGAGCGGGGAACCGCTCCGACCCGGGGGGCCACCCCCCGGACCCCCCAGCAGGAAACCTGATGAGGGTCGCCCTCGTCGCGCCGCTCGTGACCACGATCGCGGAGCCGCAGGCCGGCGGGTCGCAGGCGTTCCTGTCCGACCTGGCCCGCGGCCTGGTCCGGCGGGGCCATGACGTCGACGTGTACGCGGCCGCCGGGTCGCGGATACCGGGGGTCCGGGTGATCGACACCGGGATCGACCCGGCGGCGCTGGCGGCCACTCTGTTCCGGGCCGGCGGGCCGGCGGATGGCTCGGCGGCCGGGGACCCGGGGCCTGCGCGGGCGGCGTTCGGCACGGTCTACGCCGCGGTCCGCCAGTCCCGGTACGACGTCGTGCACAACCACGCGTTCGATGTCCCGGCCGTCGAGCTGGCCACGGGGCTGGGCGCGCCGGTCGTGCACACGCTCCACCTGCC
>JBOHCO010000059.1:0-3678 GCA_050698895.1 Streptosporangiaceae bacterium | reverse complement strand
GACCACCGCAGTCTCGCCTGACCAGGTCGGCCCGGCCAAGGCCGGGCCGACCATCGCAGACTCGCCTGACCAGGTCGGCCCGGCCGACGGCGGTCCCGTGGAGGCCGACGCGCCCGGCATCGGCCCGGTGGTCTGGGGCAGCGCCGGCGACCTGGCCGACAAGATCTACATCCCGGACCGCGACGGGTTCATCATCCAGGAGGGCCAGGCGGTGTTCCGGTGGGCCACCACCGCGCTGCACCCGGTCGCCCTGGAGGCCTGCCGCCGGGCCGGGGTGGACCCGACCGAGCTGGCCGCGTTCGTGCCGCACCAGGCCAACCTGCGGATCATCGAGGCCATCGCCCGCAAGCTCGGCGCCCCGCAGGCCATCGTGGCCACGGACATCGTGACCGCGGGCAACACCTCGTCGGCGTCCATCCCGCTGGCCCTGTCGCGGATGATCGAGCGCGGCGAGCTGGCCTCGGGCGCCTCGGCGCTGCTGATCGGCTTCGGCGCCGGCATCTGCTACGCGGCCCAGGTCATCACGGTACCCTGACGCCGCCTCAGCCAGGCGGCCGTCACCGGCAAGTGCAGTGCAGCAAAAACAATGCAGTAACGACAGCAGTAACGACAGCAGTAACGACAAAGGAGCAGCAATCCCATGGCGATGACTGACGAAGAGATCCTGACCGGCCTCGGCGAGATCGTTGACGAGGTCGCAGGCGTGCCCGCCGACCAGGTGACCCCGGACAAGACGTTCGTCGACGACCTGGACATCGACTCGCTGTCGATGGTCGAGATCGCGGTGGCGGCCCAGGACAAGTTCGGCGTCGAGATCCCCGACGAGCAGCTCAAGGACCTGAAGACCGTGCAGGACGTAGTTGACTACGTCAAGCGCTCCGCGGTTTCGGCCTGACCCGGAGCCACGCCGACGCGGCCCGCGGGAACCTCGTTCCCGCGCCGCGTTAGCCCCGACATTTCGCTAAGGAGCACGAGGACAGTGGGCACAGACCGGACGCGCGTCGTCGTCACCGGGCTCGGTGCGATCACCCCGGTAGGCGCCGACGTCGCCAGCACGTGGCAGGCCCTGCTGGCCGGGCGCAGCGGGGCCGTGGCCCTGACGCAGGACTGGGCGGCGGAGCTGCCGGCCAGGATCGCCGCCTGGGCCGCCGTCGACCCGGCCACCCTGATCGACCGGGTGCAGGCCAGGCGGATGGACCGGTGCGAGCAGTTCGCCATGGTCGCGGCCCGCGAGGCGTGGGCCGACGCCGGCTCGCCCGAGATCGACGGCGACCGGCTCGGGGTCGTGGTGTCCAGCGGGATCGGCGGCGTCGCCTCCACGCTGAGCGCCTACGACATCCTCAAGGAGAAGGGCTGGGGGCGTGTCCCGCCGTTCACCGTGCCCATGCTGATGCCCAACGGCTCGGCCGGCTACATCGGGATCGAGCTCGGCGCCACCGCCGGGGTGCACACGACCGTGAGCGCGTGTGCCTCCGGCGCCGAGGCCATCGGCTACGGCATCGACATGATCCGGTCGGGCCGGGCCGACGTGGTCGTGGCCGGCGGCACCGAGGCCGCCATCATGCAGCTGAACATCGCCGCGTTCGCCGCCATGCGGGCCCTGTCCACGCGCAACGACGAGCCCCAGCGCGCCTCCCGCCCGTTCGACAAGGGCCGGGACGGCTTCCTGCTCGGCGAGGGCGCCGGGGTCGTCGTGCTGGAGTCGGCCGAGCACGCCGCGAGCCGCGGGGCCCGCGTCTACGCCGTCGCGGCCGGGGCCGGCTACTCGTCCGACGCGCACCACATCGCCCAGCCCGAGCCCGGCGGGATCGGCATCCGCAAGGCCATCGAGCGGGCCCTGGCCAACGCCGAGGTGAAGCCCGAGCAGATCGTGCACATCAACGCGCACGCCACCTCCACGCCCGCCGGCGACGTGGTCGAGGCGCAGGCCGCGGCGGCCGCGCTGGGCGAGCACGCCGCCGGGGTGGTCATGTCCTCGACGAAGTCCATGACCGGCCACCTGCTCGGCGGCGCCGGCGCCGTGGAGTCCGTGGCCGCCATCCTGGCCCTGCGCGACAACGTCGCGCCGCCCACCATCAACCTCGAGGACCCGGACGACGACGCCGGGCTGACCATCTCGGGCGAGCCCCAGGAGCTCAAGGTCCGCGGCCAGGGCCCCATGGCCGTCCTGAACAACTCCTTCGGGTTCGGCGGCGCCAACGTCGCCCTGGTCTTCACCACGCCCTGACCGCCGGCGCCGCACCGGCCGCACCAGCCGGACCGGCAGCACCGGCCGCACCAGCCGGACCGGCAGCACCGGCCGGACCAAGACCACCATCCTTAACAAGGGCCGGGTCACGACCCTGACGCCACCCTGAATCCCGGCCCGGCCGACCCGATAACCGGCCCGGCGCGCGCCGGTGTCCTCACGCCGGCGCGCGGCGCAGCAGGGTGACCGTGACCGGGACCGCGGTCAGCAGGGAGCAGATGGCCAGGTTGACGGCCCAGTAGCTGAGCAGGACGGCGGCGAACTCGCGCAGCGTCGCGCCCGGCCAGTAGTAGCCGGCGGTGCGGGCGCCGGTGACCTGGCCGCGGACGCCGGCCCGACGGGCGGTCATGGCCGCGCGGAACACGTGATAGTTGCTGGTCACGATGACGCACCGGGCGCCGGGGCGGAGCCGGTCCATGATCGCCTGGCTGTAGGCCAGGTTCTCCTCGGTGCTTTCTGACTGGTCCTCGAGCTGGATCCGGTCCGCGGGGAAGCCGCGCTCGGTCAGGTAGCCGGCCATCGCCTCGGCCTCGGAGACCTGCTCGTCGCTGCCCTTCCCGCCCGAGACGATCAGCACCGGATCGTGGCCGTCCGCCGCCAGGGCCTGGTAGACCGCACGGCCCCGGTCCAGCCGGCTGGCCAGCAGCGGCGGCACCCGGCTGCCGTCGAGCAGCCCCGAGCCGAGCACCACGACGAAGCCGGCGTTGCGCGGCACGCCCATGCGGCCGTAGAGGAAGGCGTACAGCACGAACGACACGCACTGGAACGAGACGTAGCCGGACAGCAGCATGACGATGGTGGCCGGCAGGACCAGCTCGTCCGAGCCGGCCAGCGGCGTGGCCAGCTCGAACGCGATGACGGCCAGGATCCCGCCCCCGGCCAGCAGCGGCAGCAGGCTCGTCGGCCGCAGGCCTTCCCGGCCGACCATCATCACGCCGTTCGCCACCAGGTACACCGCGACGACCACCGGGCCGGCGGCCACCAGCAGGAACACGGCCAGCAGCACCAGCCGGGCGGCCGGGTCGTGCGCCCGGGCCAGCCACTCCGCCGTCCCGAGGGCGACCAGCGCCAGCGTGAGGCCGAGCAGGACCGCGTTGGCGAAGCTGCGGCGGTCGCGCAGCACCGCGACGGCGAACAGGATGAGGACCACGACGGCGGCCTTGAATGCGAACACGAGTCAGATGCTGTCACTGGTCAGGCCGCCGCCGCATCAGCCCCGCGGCCGGATCTGGCCCGGTCCGGGTAGCCGACGGGCGTACGACCCGGGGACTACGACGCCCGGCCGCCCGGCCGGCCGGCTCACTAGCTAGCGTTTCACGGCGGTGTAGGTCAGGTGGGTCACCCGGGCCGATGCGTCCGCGCGGGCCTGGTCCAGCCCGAGGCGCGCCGGGTCCACGCGGTCGAACAGGCGGATGCCGGTGCCGAACAGC
>JBOHCO010000058.1:0-1479 GCA_050698895.1 Streptosporangiaceae bacterium | reverse complement strand
TGCCGGTGGCCTCGATCGCGCGCATCGCGAACGGCAGCTCCTCGCCGCGCATCAGCAGGTTCACTGCCCCGCCCCGCACCCGCCGCGCCACCCCGCGCTCCACCAGCACATCCAGGTCACGGCGGATGGTCAGCTCCGCCGTACCGAACTCGGCGGCCGCGGTCGCGACATCGACCCGCCCGTCCCGGCGCAGGACGTCGACCAGCTCACTCAACCGCTGCGATGCATCCACGAATCTATTGTACATCACATATGTTCGCGTGAACATGGGTTATGTTCGAATAGATGAGACGGGGCACGGCTAGGCGTCCGGCGGTCGCATGGCAAGAGCGGCTGATCCTGTCGGCCATGTGCATCATGTCGGCGCTGGCGCTGCCCATCCTGCGCGGGACGTACTCCGGCAAGGCCCGCCGGATTCTGCCTCATCGCGGCCGCGATCGTCGCGGCATCCGGGCTACGCGACGACCGCAGACGGGATCTGCCTGCTCAGCCGGGTGGACTGGCCGCTTCAGCGACTGCCTTGATTCCTTCCAGGGTGGCGCGCATGCCGTCCAGATTGGTGCGTCGCCGGGCCCGCCCGGCCAGCATCCAGTACAGCCGGGTGACCAGCATGTCTGGCAGCTCAAAGGACTCGGTGACATCAGTGCCATCGGGGCCCGGACGCAGCTCGTAGCGCCAGGTGTTCAGCGTCGAGCCGCCCGGCCCGGCCACGTTAAAGGCGAACACGCGTCCGGGGTCGCTGACGGTCACCGTGCAGGTAGTCCAGTAGACCGGTCCCCGGCCGTTGCGCCGGACATGACCGCGGAAACGTGCCCCGGCGGCCGGCCCGTCCGCGTCATCCAGCCACTCCGCCTCGAACGTCTCCGGGCTGAACTCCCCGATGCGCGCGATATCAGCCACCAGGTCCCACACCCGACCGGCGGGCGCTGCGATGCGGACGGTCACCGAGCCTCGCACACGACGAGGATAGGCCCATCCAGCCCCTGGCTACCGCCTGGAACCGCCCAGCAGCCGGTCGGCGGGTCGGGCTAGCCGTCTGTGTCGACCCCTATCGGCCGTGCGCCGCCCGCGTTGGCGCCAGGAGCCGCGCACGACGTCACGGCCACGAGCACATCGCGTTCGGCGGCGAACGTGATGCTCTGACCTGCCGTCGAGACCGGCGGCCTGATCTCCAGCCGCCCGCCGGGCCCGATGACGACATTCATGAAGAAGTTGAACGCGATGGTGACGGTCGCGCTGGGAACCCCGAATTGGGCCAGCGGGCCGGCGAGGTTATCGAAGCAGTTGGGATGCGGCCCGGTTACCCCGTGCTGCACCTCGAACATCTCCTGGCTGCACGGTGCGTACAGCATGTCGTGGACGCCGACCTCGTCCTCGATGATGCGCAGCAGCGGACGGCTGCGCCGTGAGTACAGCGACGACCCGGTCGACAGCCGGATCGTTCCGCCCATATCGAACGTGCGGCCGTTGCTCTGGCCG
>JBOHCO010000057.1:0-5803 GCA_050698895.1 Streptosporangiaceae bacterium | reverse complement strand
GAAGTGGGGGTGCTCGCCTTCAGAATCGCCGTTGAGCGCTGGATGAAGGCGGACGATGACGAACCGTTCGCGCTCCATGCCGCAGCGGCCTTGAGTGACCTGCAGGTACGCGCCGCCGAGCTTGACTCCCGGTCCCGCCTTTCAGCCTGACCCGCACATGCAGCCTGAACCGCGGATCGTCACCGTCGGCAGCAGGAAACTCGCGGTCGAGGACGCCGGGCCTGACTCGGGGTTCCCAGTACTGATGATGAACGGCGCCGGCTCTCGGCACCTGCTCCCCCCAGCCGTACGCGAGGGTCAGGAGCTGGGCTTTCGCCTGATCGGCTACGACGGCCCGGCTGCGGCGGGTCCACGAGCCGGCCTGGCCGCCGGATCGCCGACTGTGCCGGGGATATCCGGGCGATCATGAGCGAGCTGGGCATCTCGCGAGCCGCGGAGGAGAACAACCGGGCTGCTGCCTTCGCCTGGCTGAAGGCATCCGGCGGTCAGAGTTGATGCTCTAGGCGACCAGACCGGGATTCAGTCCCGCCCGAGACAGGCGGGCCCGCGCTTCGTGCCGGGTCAGGATCTGCTCGGGATCGCCGTCGAGGGACTTGGTCTTGGCGTCGAACGCGCGCTGCCACAGCCCGGCGGCCCAGTATGCCGCGAAGTCCCGTGACGTCCAGCGGCAGCCGCGGACCTGCTGGTAGGCGTCGAGAAAGACGGCACTGTCATCGACGCTAGCCATTCTGGACGGGCCGTCGATGCCGAGGTAGCTGACCGCGGCGAATCCGGCGATCGCCGGCTCGGGCTGGCAGATCACGCTGTCCCAGTCGTGCACGGCGATCAGCTCCGCGCCCTGCCAGCACAAGTTCCCCGGCCACCAGTCGCCGTGCCCGATCACCGGGTCGCCAGCGTGGCCGCGCAGGAGGTCGCGGACGGCGGCCGCGACGCGATCCAGCCACTGCGGTTCCTGGTCGGCGTTCAGGTCAACGTCGCGGTCTTCCGGCCTGGGCCACAGCCCTGGCTCGGCGTGATCCCAGCCGATCCAGGACGGAGACGGCATCAGGCTGGGCACCGACTCAGGGCTCGGGGCCAGGTTGACCAGGCGGGCCAGCCCAGCCGCCGACAGCGCAGCCAGGTCGCCTTCCGGCGACTCGGCGGCGCCCGGGACAAGCACCTCAGCGGAGGCGGCATAGCCGTTTAACGGCTGCAGGTCCACCAGCGGCTCGGGGCACGGATAGCCGGCGCTCCACAATGCCCGGTGCACGACCGCGCATCCGGCCAGCCGGGACCCCGGGGGCCGTACCTTGACGACGACCTCGCGGCCGTCGGTCAGCCGAAGCCCCTTCACCGCGGACAGGTAGCCAGTCTCGAACAACTCGGTCGCGGGCGACGCGCCCAGCCAACGCGTGCACCAGTCAGCCAGCGCGTCCATGCCCACGGTTGGGCGGGTACCGGACACCAGCCCATCCTCCCGAAAACGGGCCGCTTCAGACGGCCGCATGGGGAAAGGGCGCCGTCGGGCATCAGGTCGGCCGCAGCTGTACGGCGATTACTCCGGCAGCGTCGGCCTGTCTGGATAGGAAGACCTCGTCGGGGGTTTAACTCTCCTTCAGCGCCTATCGGGAAAGCGGTTCGTCGATGACTACACCACTGACCACCCTGGACCAGCGGTACGGCGCTCCGGACGCCGTCCCCACCGACTGGGATGAGACCCGCCGGGTGCTCGAAACAGCCCAGGTGTTCTGGATCTCCACCGTCCGGGCAGACGGAAGGCCGCACGTCACTCCCTGTGCGGCCGTGTGGCTGGACGGGGTCCTCTACTTCGATACCGGCGTCACCCAGCAGAAGGCCTTCAACCTGGCCGCCAACGCGCACGTCGTCCTCACCACCGGCTGCAACCACTGGGACCGCGGCCTGTGACGTGGTCGTCGAAGGCGAGGCCAGCCGGGTCACTGACGATGCCGCGCTCCAGCGCCTCGCCGAAGCGTGGGCAACCAGGTGGGACGGAGGCTTCCGGTTCGTGGTACGTGACGGGTACTTCCGCCATGGGGACGACGAAAGCCTCCCGGCGGTCATCGTGTTCTCGGTGACGCCCGCCAAGATCCTCGCCTTCACCAGGGGCGCCCTCGGCGGCCACACGACCCACCGGTTCTGACGCACCGGGTCAGATGCTCCAGAGGGCCGGGCTGGCTCAGGAAGATGCCTCGTCGTGGAACGGCGGCGTGTAGGAGATGCCGACGATCAGGCCGTCCCCGGTGAGCAGCCGGGCCACCGTCTGGCCCCACGGCTCGGTGCGCGCCGGGTGCAATAGTTCAAAGCCCGCGCGCCGAAGCTCCTCCCCGGCCGCCGCGACCTCGGCCGTGTCGGCCACCTCGAACTCGATGGACGCCTGGGGCACCACCCGGCCGGCGGGCCACTCCGGCGTGCCGAAGCACGCCTCGGCGGCCTCTGACAGCGGCCACACGCCGAAGTGCTTGCTGCCGGCGATGTTCCCGCTCGAGTAGTAGCCGTCGCCTTCGCCCTCCAGCGGAAGGCCGAGGGCGTCCATGAACAGCCTGCGGCTCTGCGGCGGGTCAGCGGTGATCACCGCGACGCTCGCGATAAACAGCACGTTCATGCCGCCCAGCGTAAGCGGGCCCGGCGACAGAACACGTGTCGTCGCAGGCCAGTGACCGTGTCACAGCCTTTGTTACAGGCGATACGGGAGCCTGGCCAGCAATCCGCTCACCACCTCACCGGCTCATCCTGGAGTTGTCATGACCGAACTACTGCCCGCCTATCCCTCCCCGTCATGCCAGGCCGATCACGACTGCGGCCGCGCGCCCTGCTTCCAGGCCCGCCTCGAAGCCGTCGCGGGCCGCCGCTGGATACGCACGCGCACCGAGTTGTGCGCGCAGCACCTGGGCGGCACGGTCCAGGCCCTGACCACCTGGGCCCGCGATCAGGGCCTGAAGGGAGAGGTGACGGTGCTCGCCATCGACCTGCCCGCCCCCGGCCGCGCCACCTCGGCGTGGTCCGGGAGCGGGCTCGCGTTCGGCAGCATCCCGGTCACCGCCTGAGCCGGGAACATCCTGGCTCACTCTCGGGCCGACGGAGCCGGGCCGTCGGTACGCGAGCGGGCGACCAGCAGGCCGGTCAGCGCGATGAGCGCGGCCGCGGTGATGAGCGTGACGGAAGCGCCGGCGGCGCGGGCCACGAGGGCCAGGGCGACCCCGCCGATGATCTCCCCGACCGATTCGGCCTGGGACAAGAACGAGTGCAGGGTGGCGCGGACATCGCTGGTGGTCCGCCGGTTGACCCAGATCTCGCTGACGGCGCGGGTGACGTTGTAGGCGATCCCGCTGGCCAGCAGCACGCCGGCGGAGCCGATGAGGGCAGTGGGCGCGCAGGCCAGCAGGACCAGGCCGATGACCCCGACCAGGCAGGCGAGCGCGTAGGCGCGCCGGGCCACGCCGACCCCGTCGATGCGCGCCTCGACCAGCCGCAGGGCGGCCATGCCGACGACCGAGGCCAGGATGCTGAGCCCGGTGTACCAGAGCACCGGATCATTGGGAAAGCCCAGGTCGATCAGCTGGAGCGGAAACAGCCGGGTGGTCATGCTCGCCGCGTTAATGATCATCGTGGCGGCGAAGACCAGCCAGATCTCGCGGTCCCGCCGAGTCAGGCTCAGGCCGCGCCGGAAGACGGTCAGCGACGCGGTCCAGGGCCGCCCGGACGCGCGGACGAAGTTGTCCTCGGGAAACCGGACGGCGACGAAGAGCCCGGTGACGGCCATGGCCGCGCCGGAGGCGATGATCGCGGTCGCGAGCCCGGCGGCCCAGGCCAGCACGCCGAAGCCGACCATGCCGACCGCCCCGCCGGCCAGGTCCCGCCGGGCCCGCGCGGTCAGGGCCCGGGCGATGCGGTCAGGCTGGTTCAGCTCGTCGGTGAGCCAGGCGACGTCGGCGCCGATGGAGCAGGCCCAGCCCAGCGCCCCGAGCACCTGGGTGACGATGACCAGCGGGAAGGCGGTCACCAGCCCGGTCATGATCATCCCGGCGGCGAGGAATCCGTGCCCGATGACCAGGGGCCACTTGCGGCTGAACGCGTCGGACCAGACGCCGGCCGGGATGTCGGACAGCACCAGCGTGAGGCTCATGACGGTGCCGAGCAGGAGCAGCTGAGCGGCGGTCAGGTGGTCGTGGACGACGAAGTACAGGCCGGAGGCCAGCACGAAACCGCGATGGCACGCGGCCCGCAGGCCGGTCCAGCGCAGGAAGGTGACCGCTACGCCGGGTCGCCCGGCGTCGCGAGTTCCTCGAGAAAGGTCAGGGCTACTTGCGTTCAGGTACCTCAGGGATAGCGGAATGCGCAGCTTGCGCGGCATAGGTCAGGCCCTCCGAATAGGTCACATAGGACTTCTCGATGGACATGAGCGCTGCACGCATTTCCGCTCCCTGGGGTTACTCGGCGCGGTGCTGACTGACCGTCGGTGCTGACTGACCGGCCGTGCTGACTGACCGCCGGTGCTGACTGACCGGCCGTGCTGACTGACCGGCCGTGCTAACTGACAGGCATAGTAAGGACGGCGGGGGCGCCGGCCGCAACGGAATATTCCTCGACCTCGGCCAGCCGCCCGAGCACCGCGTCCACGGAGCCCGGGCTGGCGGCCAGGAAGGGCAGGCGCACGTCGGGCGTGGGGATCCGGCCCCGGGCGTACAGCGCGCCTTTGATCACGGTCGGGTTGGGCTCGGCGAAGGCCGCGGCGGAGAGCCGGGCCAGGGCGTGCCCCAGGGGCCGGGCGGTTTCCGCGTCGCCCTGCGCCCAGGCCGCGGCCAGCGCGGTGAAGTGCCCGGTGGCCAGGTGGGCCGAGGCCAGGATGCCGCCGGGCGCGCCGAGGGCCAGCAGCGGCGAGAGGTACAGGTCGTCCCCGGCCAGCACGGCGAAGCCGGGCGGGCAGCCGCCGAGCAGGTCCACCGCCACGCCGTCGACCCCGCCGGTGGCGAGCTTGATCCCGGCCACGTTCGGCAGCCGGCCCAGCTCGCGCAGCGCGGCGGCGGTCAGCGGCTGAGCCGTGCGGTACGGGATGTGGTACACGACCAGCGGCACCGGGCTGCGCGCGGCCAGGTGGGTGAAGTGCGCCAGCACCCCGGCCGGGCCGGGCCGGGTGTAGGAGGGCACCGGCACCAGCGCGGCGCTGATCTGCGGCCACTGAGCCAGGGCGTCCAGGGCGGCCGCGCTGGCCCTGGTGTCGCTGGACCCGGCCCCGACGATCAGCGTCGCGTCGCGGGCGGCGCAGACGCCGGCGCACACCTCGATCACCGCCCGCTTCTCGGCCGCGTCCAGGGTGCTGGCCTCGGCGGTGGTGCCGAGCGCGACGACTCTGGTCGCGCCCGCGTCCAGCACGTCGCGGGCCAGGTCTTCGAGCGCGCCGGCGGCGACCCGGCCGTCGGCGTCGAACGGGGTGATCAGCGGGACGAAGACGCCGCGCAGGAAGCCTGAGTGAGTCATGCGCCCAGCCTGACCCGGCCACATCGTGCAGGTCCAGTTCGCGTTCCTGCACTAAAACGTAAGCTGGGCTAATGCTTGATGTTCGCCGCCTGCGGCTGCTGCGCGAGCTGGCCCACCGGGGCACCATCGCCGCCGTAGCGCAGGCGCTGGCCTTCACCCCGTCGGCGGTCTCCCAGCAGCTCAGCGCGCTGGAGCGGGAGGCAGGCCTGCCGCTGCTGGAGCGCAGCGGGCGGCGGGTGGCGCTGACTCCGGCCGGGCGGAACCTGGTCCGGCACGCCGAGATGGTGCTGGAGCAGCTGGAGCGGGCCGCCGCCGAGCTGGCCAGCGC
>JBOHCO010000056.1:0-3639 GCA_050698895.1 Streptosporangiaceae bacterium | reverse complement strand
GTTCCTGGCCTCGCTCGTGCGCAACTACTTCGGCGACGGCGAGGACTTCGGCATGAGCCTCCAGTACGCCACCGAGGAGATGCCGCTGGGCACGGCCGGGAGCGTCAAGAACGCCCAGGACGCGCTGCGGGACGAGCCCTTCCTGGTCATCTCGGGTGACGCGCTGACCGACATCGACCTGTCCGAGCTGGTCGACTTCCACAAGACCAGCGGCGCGCTGGTCACGGTGGCGCTGACCCGGGTGCAGAACCCGCTGGAATTCGGCATCGTCATCGCCGACGAGGACGGCCGCATCCAGCGCTTCCTGGAGAAGCCCACCTGGGGCCAGGTGTTCTCCGACACCGTCAACACCGGCATCTACGTGATGCAGCCCGAGGTGCTCGACGAGGTGCCGGCGGGCGAGACGGTGGACTGGTCGGGGGACGTGTTCCCGCGGCTGCTGGAGCGCGGCGCGCCGCTGTACGGCTTCGTGGCCGACGGCTACTGGGAGGACGTGGGCACCCACGAGAGCTACCTGAAGGCCCACGCCGACGTGCTGTCCCGGCGGGTGCAGGTGGACATCGATGGGTTCGAGGTCTCGCCGGGCGTGTGGGTCGCCGAGGGCGCCGAGGTGGACCCGGACGCCGTGCTCACCGGCCCGGTCTGCGTGGGCGACTACGCCAAGATCGAGGCGGGCGCGCAGCTGCGCCAGTACACCGTGGTCGGCAGCAACGTGATCGTCAAGGAGGGCGCGTTCCTGCACCGGGCCGTGGTGCACAACAACGTGTACGTGGGCCGCGGGGTCACCATGCGCGGCTGCGTGATCGGCAAGAAGACCGACGTGATGGGCGCGGCGCGGATCGAGGAGGGCGCGGTCGTCGGCGACGAGTGCGTCATCGAGCCCGACGCCTACGTGTCGGCGGGCGTCAAGGTGTACCCGTTCAAGACCATCGAGGCCGGGGCGGTCGTCAACACCAGCGTGATCTGGGAGTCCCGCGGCCAGCGCACCCTGTTCGGGGCCGCCGGCGTGTCCGGCCTGGTCAACGTGGAGATCACCCCGGAGCTGTGCGTCCGGCTGGCCAGCGCCTACGCCACCACGCTGCGCAAGGGCAGCACCGTGACCACCTCGCGCGACGTGTCCCGCGCGGGCCGGGCGTTCAAGCGGGCGGTGCACGGCGCGCTCAACGCCAGCGCGATCAACGTGGTCGACCTGGAGGCCCAGCCCATGCCGGTGTCCCGGTTCGAGACCGCGCGCAGCGAGTGCAGCGGCGGGATCGCGCTGCGCACCACGCCGGGCGACCCGGAGTCCATTGACATCATCTTCATGGACGCCGGCGGCGCGGACATCTCCCAGTCGGCCCAGCGCAAGCTGGAGCGGGTGTTCTCCCGGCAGGAGTACCGGCGCGCATTCCCCGGCGAGATCGGCGGGCTGACCTACCCGACGCGGGTGGTCGAGTCCTACATCGACGAGCTGCTGCGCCGCGTCGACATGACCGGCGTGCGCGAGGCCGAGCTCAAGGTGGTCGCCGACTGCGCGGGCGGGACCGCCTCCCTGGTGCTGCCGGGCCTGCTCGGCCGCATCGGCGTGGACGTCCTGACGGTCAACAACCGGCTGGACGAGTCCTCGCCGACCCAGTCGCTGGCCCAGACCAGGGCCGGGATGCAGCGGCTGGCCGAGCTGGTCTCCTCCTCGCGGGCCGACTTCGGGGTCCGGTTCGACCCGGTGGGCGAGCGGCTCACGCTGGTCGACGACAAGGGCGCCCTGGTCAGCGACGACCGCGCCCTGCTGGTCGTGCTCGACTTGATCAGCGCCGAGCGGCGCGGCGGCCGGGCCGCGCTGCCGGTCACCACGACCCGGGTCGCCGATCAGGTCAGCCGGTTCCACGGGGTCAGCATCGACTGGACGCCCACCTCGCTGCACGGGCTCTACCAGGCGGCGGCGGCCGATGACGTGATCTTCGCGGCCGACGGCCGGGGCGGCTTCATCATGCCCGAGTTCTCCCGCACCATCGACGGCGTGGCGGTATTCGCCCGGCTGCTCGGCCTGGTCGCCAGGACCCGGCTGACGGTGAGCCAGATCCAGGACCGGATCCCGGACTCGCACCTGCTCAAGCGGTCCATCCCCACCCCGTGGGCGGCCAAGGGCATGGTCATGCGGACGGTGGTCGAGGCCGCCGGGGACCGGGAGATCGACACCACCGACGGCGTGCGCGTGGTCGAGCCGGCCAGGGGCTGGATCCTGGTCCTGCCCGACCCGTCCGAGGCGGTCACCCACCTGTGGGCCGAGGGCCACGACGCCGACGAGGCGGCCGAGCTGCTGGACGAGTGGGCCGCGGTGGTGGAGCGGGCCGGGCGCTGACGAAGGCTCTGCCTGCGGTTACCGGCCCGGGCCCGGCCGACTGTGGACGCGGAGGCCTCATCACGTGAGAGAATCGCGACCATCGCTGAGTTGTCGGTGTCGTGTCGGAGGTGCGGCCAGGATGTGGCGCAGGCGTCGGGGTGGTGCCCAAGGGGGCTCGGGTCGGCCGGATGCGGCCGCGCGCGGGGCTCCCGGCAACCCGCCGCGTGGTGGCCCCTTCAGCCGCGGGCCCTGGGGTTCCCGGCGCGCGTGGCGCATGGACCGGCGCGCCGCGGCGCGGGTAGCGTTGAACACGCCACCGGAGTACGCGCACAGCGCGTCCGTGGCGGGCATGGCCGCCGCGCCGGTGGCCAGCCCGATGAGCGAGAACCCAGGGGAGCAGATGCCGAGCGTCTACTGCACCGCGTGCGGTGAGGCCAATCCGGACGGCGCGCGCTTCTGCTCGCAGTGCGGCCGGCCGCTGATCCGCGGCCAGGGCGGCAGCTGGGCCGACACCACCTCCACGATCTCGCTGGGCGGGACCGACCTGGCCGAGGAGTTCGGCGACGAGTCAGACGCCGACGCGGCCGCGCTCGACGTGCTGCCCGCGGGCACCGCGCTGCTGGTCGTGCGCCGCGGCCCGAATGCGGGCAGCCGCTTCCTGCTGGACAGCGACCTGACGCTGGTCGGCCGGCACCCGGACAGCGACATCTTCCTCGACGACGTCACCGTGTCGCGCCGCCACGCCGAGTTCTACCGGCAGGGCGGCCGGTTCACGGTCCGGGACGTGGGCAGCCTGAACGGCACCTACGTCAACCGGGAGCGGATCGAGGAAACCGACCTCAGCGGGGGTGATGAGGTGCAGATCGGCAAGTTCCGGCTGGTCTTCCTGCTCGGCCCGCGCTCGCAGGCGGAATACGGCGGCGGAGGCTCGCAGGTCGGGGGATGAGCGCTCAGCCCGCCCGCGGCTATCTCGGCATCAGCGAGGTGCTGGCCCAGCTCCGCGCTGAGTTCCCGGATATCAGCGTGTCCAAGATCAGGTTCCTGGAGACCGAGGGCCTGATCGCGCCGGCCCGCGCCCCGTCCGGCTACCGGCGGTTCGCCGCTGCGGACGTGGAACGGCTGCGCTACATCCTCACCGCACAGCGCGAGCAGTACCTGCCGCTCCGGGTGATCAAGGAGCGCCTGGCCCGCGCGGACCTGGGCCGGGCCCAGGAGCAGAGCCCGGCCGCCGCGGGCGCGGCTGCGGTGCCCGACCAGTCCGGCCGGCGGCCCGACGACCGGCGGGGCGATGACCGGCGGGGCGATGACCGGCGGGGTGA
>JBOHCO010000055.1:0-3080 GCA_050698895.1 Streptosporangiaceae bacterium | reverse complement strand
GCGGCCACCGAGCGCGCGTTGCCGTAACCGCCGGCGGCCGGGTTGCCCGCCCACCGCCAGGCGGCCGTGTTGGCCTCGGCGGGCCGGATCGGCGAGCTGGCCTGGCGGGCCGGGGCGTCCGCGGCCGTGTTGGCCTCGGCGGGCCGGATCGGCGAGCTGCCCTGGCGGGCCGGCGCGTCCGCGGCCGGCCGGGACGGCGGCGCGATGACCGGCGCGACCCGGTGGTCGTGCTCGGCGGCCAGCCCGATGTGGAAGTCGGTGTCCAGCGGCCCGGCCACCTCGGCGGCGAAGAACTCGCCCAGGGTGGCCCCGGTGATCCGGCGGACCACCTCGCCGACCAGGAATCCCTGGGTGATCGAGTGGTAGCCGGCCGCGGTGCCCGGCGCCCAGCGGGCCGGCTGAGCGGCCAGCCGGGCCGTGGCGTCCGGCCAGTCGTAGAGCACCGCGGTGCTGACCGGCGGGTCCCAGTCGGGCAGGCCCGCGGTGTGCGCCAGCAGGTGCCGCACCAGCACCCGGTCCTTGCCCGCGGCCGCGAACTCGGGCCAGTAGCGGGCCACCGGCGCGGCCAGGTCCAGGTCACCGCGGTCGGCCAGGATCAGCGCGCACAGCGCGGTCATCGTCTTGGTCGTGGACCAGGAGCAGGTGATCGTGTCGCGCTGCCAGGGCGTGGTGCGCGCGGCGTCGGCGTGCCCGCCCCAGATGTCCACCACCGGCTCGCCGTCCACGTAGACGGCCGCCGAGGCGCCCACGTCCTGACTGTCCAGCGACGCCGCCAGCGCGTCCCGCACAGCGGCGAACTGATCCTGGCACGTGCCCTCAACGTCGGCCATGCCAGGAACCTAGCCCGGCCCGACCCGCCGGGGCCACTCGTTATCCGGCCCGCCGCGGCGACTCCTTATCGGCTTATCGGCCCGCCGCGGCGACTCCTTATCCGGGGCCCTGCCGCGGCTTCTTTCCGGGGCCTGCGGCGGCCGTGTTCGGCCCGGGTCACGCCTGGCGTGCACTGAGCTCGGCCAGCGCGCTGATGACCGGCGCGGCGCCGTCCTCGTCGGCCAGCCGCGCGGCCATCGCCCGGGCCTGGTCCCGGTAGGACGGGCGGCCGACCGCGTCGCTGATGGCCGCGGCCAGCCTCCGGGCGGACAGCCGCCGGTAGGGGACGGGCCGCGGTCCCACGCCCAGCCGGGCCAGCCGGGCGGCCCAGAACGGCTGGTCGCCGAGCATCGGCACGGTCACCGCGGGCACCCCGGCCCGCAGCCCGGCGCCCGTGGTGCCCGCCCCCGCGTGATGAACCACCGCGGCCATCCGCGGGAACAGCCAGTCGTGCGGCACATCGCCGATGCCGATGAGGTCGGGACTCGCCTGGCCGGCCTGAACCAGGCCCGCCGCGCCGACCTGGATCACCAGCCGCACCCCGGCCCGCCGGCCGGCCTCGGCGGCCAGCTCGCCGGCGCGTTCCGCGTCGCCGGGGATCATGCTGCCGAACCCGACGAATATCGGGGGCGGCCCCTTGTTAAGGAAAATATCGAGGTCCTGCGGCGGGCTCCAGCCAGCCGGCCTCGGCGGCCACCAGTAGCCCACCACCTCCAGCCCCGGCCGCCAGTCGGCCGGGCGCGGCAGCACCGCGGGGCTGTAGCCGTGGAACCCCGGCCAGCGCGCCCGGTCCTGGTCACCGAAGATGGCCGCGCGGGTGCCCAGCCGGGGCAGCCCGAGCTCGGCGCGCAGTTCGCGGACCGGCCCGGCCAGCATCGGCGCGCCCAGCGCGATCAGGGCCTGGCCCGCGGCCCGGTTGCCCCGCCGGCCCAGCGACCGGGCGGTCACGATCGACGGCGGGAAGTCGCCGGTCGGGTTCACCGGCTGGAGGCCCAGGCCCATGCTGGGCAGGCCCAGCCCCTGCGCGATGTGGTAGCCGCCGATGGCGCTGATGCCCTGGAGCAGCAGCACCTCGGCGCCCTGCCGGGCCGCGGTGATGATCCCCTGGTGCACCTCGCGCAGGTGATCGGCGATCAGCCGGACCAGCCGGGCGGCGCCTAACGGCCCGGTGCCGCCACGCTGCCAGCGGGTCGCCTCCAGCAGCCGCGGATCGCCCGGCAGGGCCTGAAACTCCAGCCCGCAGCCCAGGACCAGGCTCGAGTGCTGCTCGTAGCCGGCGATCGCCACGCTGTGCCCCGCGTCGCGCAGCGCGGTCCCCAGCCCCGCGCACGGCGCCACGTCGCCGCGCGATCCGACCGCCACGATCAGAAGTCTCATACCGGCGAACCTCCGCTGCGTCGAGGTTCTCACTCACTCGGGCCGTGGCCGGCGGCGGGGTCCTAAACCGGGATGACCCGGACGCCGCGCCGCGACACCATGGGGCGGGTGGACCTCGATGCCTTCGTCCGGGACGGCTACGTCGTCATCCGGAACGCGTTCGACGCCGCCGCGGCGTGCCGGGAGCTGATCTGGGCCGCCATGGCCGAGCGCGGCGCCCGCCGCGACGACCCGTCAACGTGGCCGCCGGTGCTGGAGTTCGACGACCTGACCGGGGCGGCGTTCACCGTCGCCGGGCTGGTCCCGGTCCTGACCGCGGCCTACGACGATCTGATCGGGCCGGGCCGGTGGCGGCGGCCGGTGGACACCGGGGGCGCGGTCGTGGTGCGCGGCCCGGCCGAGGACGAGCGGGGCAATGCCGGCTATCACATCGAGGGCAGCTACACCGGGCCGGGCGGGGCCACGGGCTGGGTCGACATCCGTTCCCGAGCCCGCGGCCTGCTGGCGCTGTTCCTGTTCACCGACGTCGGCCCGGACGACGCACCGACCCGGCTGCTGTGCGGCTCGCACCGGTACGTGCCCGAGTTCCTGGCCCCGTACGGCGATGCGGGCACCGACTCCGACGCCGACTTCTGGCGCCCGTCCGTGCTGTGCCTTCGTGACGCCCACGCCACCGGCTCGGCGGGTGACGTGTTCCTGTGCCACCCGTTCATCGTGCACACCGCGACCTGGTCGCACCGGGGCGCGACGCCGCGCATGATCGCCCGGCCGGCGGTGAACGCGCCGGACGGCTTCGTGCTGGACGGATCCGACCCGTCCCCGGTGGCCAGGGC
>JBOHCO010000054.1:0-1567 GCA_050698895.1 Streptosporangiaceae bacterium | reverse complement strand
CACCACCGCCACCCCCGCCAACCGGCCCACCACCCAGATCCGCGACCACGTCACCGCCCGGGACCAGACCTGCCGCAACCCCCGCTGCCGCCAGCCCGCACACCACGCCGACCTCGACCACACCACCCCCTTCCACCAGGGCGGCCTGACCTGCGAATGCAACCTCGGCGGCCACTGCCGCACCCACCACAAGATCAAGCAACTCCCCGGCTGGACCCTGACCCAGCCCAAGCCGGGCCACTTCGAGCTCACCACCCCAGCCGGGCGGACCTACATCACCACCCCCGACCCCTATCCCGCCTAGCTGGAGCAGCGGGGCGGGGGATCAGGGCTCGAGGCGACGGGCCAGCTCCTCGACCCGGTCGTGCAGCTCATCCAGGTACTCCTCGGCCTCGGCCTTCATCAGCACGCTGCGCACGATGCGGGCGCCGTCGGCGTCGGCCTTGACCGCCGGGTGGCGGCGGCCGAACGCGCCGGCCGTGACCCGCAGCGTGCTCACGAACACCGGCCGGCGCGGGTCGGCCATGCCCTCGGCCAGCAGCCGCCCGGTGGCGTCGTCGATGGCCGACAGCCGGGGTCCCTCGGTCAGCGGGAAGTAGCTGACGATGTCCAGCTCCGGCGGCTGGTAGAGATCCAGCCGCACGGACTCCTCCAGCCGCCCCGACCAGGCCAGGGCGGCCCGGCGGCAGGCGGCCAGGGCCTGGCCGAGCCCGTCCGCCGTGGGCGGCAGCAGCTGGAAGGTCAGCCACAGCGCGGCCGCCGCCGCGCCCGCCCGTGAGCACTCCAGGCTGATCTGGCCCAGGTGCAGCTCGCTGGAGGTGAAGTAGGTGTAAGGCGAGTCGTGCAGGTAGAACCGGCCCACCTCGGGGTCGGCGAACAGCACCGCGCCGCAGCCGTAGGGCTGGAGCCCGTGCTTGTGCGGGTCGATGACCACCGAGTCGCAGCGGCCGATGGCCTGCCACGGCGCGGGATCCAGACCGTACTGCCCGGCCAGCAGGGTGTAGAAGCCGCCGTAGGCCGCGTCCACGTGCACGCGCACGCCGTGCCGGCGGGCCACGGCCAGCACCCCGTGGACCGGGTCGATGGCGCCCAGGCCGGTGGTCCCGGCGGTGGCCACGACCGTGCCGATCCGGCCGCCCGCCAGCAGCGCGTCTAGCTGGTCCAGGTCCATCCGACCCGCGCCGTCCACCCCGACCGCCGTGCCCTCGATGCCGAGCACCCGGCACATCCGGGAGTGGGTGTAGTGCGCCTCGGCGCTGTAGGCGACGCCCCGGCCGGGGTGCAGCTCGCGGGCCACGAACAGCGCCTCGAGGTTGGCGATGGTGCCGCTGGTGGTCAGGTGGCCCAGGTGCGCGGGCAGCCCGAACATCTCCGCCAGCCGCGCCACGACCTCCTTCTCCATCTGGCCCGTGGCCGGGCCGCCGTCAAGGGCGTGGTTGTTCGGGTTGATCAGCATCGCGGTCAGGTAGCCGGCCACCGCGGCCGGGTGCGGCGGCTTGAGCATCTGCCCGGCGTAGGCCGGGTGGAAGAACGGGTAGTTGTCCCGCAGCCGGCCGGTGAACTCGCC
>JBOHCO010000053.1:0-5520 GCA_050698895.1 Streptosporangiaceae bacterium | reverse complement strand
CTCCAGGCCGGACCGCCCGGCGGCGCCGCCAGCGGTGATGGCGGGGTCGTACCAGGTAACGGTCTTGGACCGGGCCTCGCCCCAGCCGGGCGGCGCCGCGTCGGTGCCCGCGTCGTGGTCGCTGCGCTCAGTGTGCTCGGCAGCCCGAGAATCGGCGGACACTATCGAACTCCTTCGACGGCAGACGACGCGGACCCCGCAGACGACGCAGCCCCCGCGGACGACGCAGCCCCGGCAGACGACCCGGACGGCACCGACCCTGCCGCCACGGCCGGCGGCCCAGCCGGAGCGGCCCGACCAGTGAGCAGGCCGGCGGCGACCACCGCGGCGCCGGCGAAGAACGCCACGATCAGCTCGAGCGCGTGCTGATAAGTCACGATGGGGTCGGTGGGCGAGAGGTGAGCGAGGATCGCCACCAGCCCGGCCACGCCGAGCACGGCGCCGACCTGGCGGGCCATGTTGAGCACCCCGCTGCCGGTCCCGAACCGGGCCGGCGGCAGTGAGGCGCTTCCGGCCCCGAGCAGCGACGGGATGGTCAGGCCGACGCCGGCGCCGCCGATGAGCTGAGCGGGCAGCAGATGGGTCAGGTAGGCGGGGTGGGCCTGGATCTGGCTCAGCCACAGCCACTGCGACGCGACGTTGACGAGGCAGCCGATGACGGCGACCCGGCCGGGGCCGCCCAGGATGGCGGCCAGTCGCGGGGCGACGAAGCGAGCGAAGGGCAGGACCATGAGGGGACCGGGGCCGATGGCCAGGCCGGCCCGGACGGCGGAGTAGTGCCACTCGCCGGTCAGGAACTCGACGGAGTTGAGCACGAAGGCCCCGAAGCCGGCGTAGTAGAGGATCGAGGCGAGGAAGGTCCCGCTGAAGGTCCGTGACCGCAGCAGCCCGAGCTCGATGACGGGGGAGTGGTGGCGGTGCGAGCGGAACACCATGGCGGCCCCGCAGGCCACGGCGGCGACGAGCAGGCCGGTGAACCGGCCGGAGCCCCAGCCCCATTCGGGGGCCTTGACCAGCGCCAGCGCGATGAGGCCGACAGCGGCGGCGAGCAGGGCGGCACCGATGAGGTCGGGGCGGCCGCGGACGTGCTCGTCGCGGCTCTCGGGAACGACGCGGGCGGCGAGGAGCACGGCGACCAGGCCGACGGGCAGATTGATCCAGAACACCCAGCGCCAGCTGACCTGCACGAGGCCGCCGCCGATCACGGGGCCGAGGGCGGCGCCTAGGGCGCCGAGGGCGGACCAGGTGCCGATGGCGCGCGGGCGGTCGGCGGCGGGGACGGCGGCGAGCAGCAGGGATAGCGACGCGGGCACCATCAGGCCGGCGCCGACGGCCTGGACGAGCCGGGCGATGATGAGCTCGGCCACGCCGGGGCCAGGCCGCAGAGCAGGGAGCCGAAGCTGAAGGCGATCAGCCCGGCGACGAACAGGCGCCGTCGCCCGATCCGGTCGGCCCAGCGGCCGGCGGGCACGAGGATCGCGGCGAACACGATCGTGTAGCCGTTCAGCACCCAGGACAGCGAGCTCAGGCTGGTTCCGTGGTACTCGCGCCCGATGTAGGGGAACGCGAGGTTGACGATGAACAGGTCGAGGCTCGACATGAACACGGCCAGGGACAGCACGCCGACGATCCCGGCCACCTGACGGGGCGACAGCGATCGGCCGGGCGCGGCATGCGGACGGACGTCGGACGACTGGGCACCCGTCGCAGGGGTTGAGTCCACGGCACATCCTCTGGGTGAGTCTGAAATCTGGACTCACCATACTCCGACTTTCGTGCGTGAGTCCAGAAACTGGACTCATCGAGGTAAGCTCAAGACCATGACGTCGGTCACGCCGGAGCCGCGAGCCTGCTCCATCGCCCGCACGCTCGCGATCGTGGGCGAGAAGTGGGCGCTGCTCGCGGTGCGCGAGGTGTTCCTCGGCAACCGCCGGTTCGACGAGATGATCAGGCGCACGGGCGCGCCGCGGGACACGCTGGCGGCCCGGCTGCGCACGCTGGCCGGGGCGGGCATCCTGGAGCGCAGCCAGTACGCCGAGCACCCGGCCCGGTTCGAGTACCGGCTGACGGATGCGGGCCGTGACCTCTACCCGGTCATCATCACGCTGATGAACTGGGGCGACCGGCACCTGGACGACGGCACCGGGCCGCCGCTGGTCATCGAGCATCACGGGGATCACCCGCTCGCGCCACAGCTGGTTTGCCAGGATTGCGGCGAGCCGGTGCACCCGCGTGACACCCGGCAGCGGGTCGCCCACCGCTAACTCGCCGCGCCACCCGTCCGCCCCCGCGCCTCAGCGGCAGCGGCAGCGGCAGCGCGGTCCGAACCGCAGGCATTCGTGCCTCGGGCCTGTCCATGGCGGGCCCTCGAGTTCGTCGTGCTGGTGATCAGCCGGACAAGCGAACTGCGAAAGAGGTGCGGAAGTGAGCGCATGGTCGACGACAAGCAAGAGCATCGGCGCCATCACCCTGTTCGTCGAGGACCTGGACCGCGCCAAGGCCTTTTACCAGGAGGTCTTCGGCCTGCCGGTGGTCTTTACCGACGACAACTCGGCGATATTCAAGTTCGATAGCACCATCATCAACCTGCTCCGCACGACGGAGGCTCATGGGCTTATCGAGCCGGCCGCGGTGGCCGGCCCGGAGGCCGGATCGCGCTTCCAGTTCAGTATCTGGGTCGACGACGTCGACGCGATCTGCGCGGACCTGGCCGAGCGCGGCGTGACGCTGATCAACGGGCCGGTCAGTCGCCCCTGGGGAATGCGCACGGCCGCATTCGCCGATCCCGGCGGGCACATCTGGGAAGTCGCCCAGGAACTGCCCAGGTGAATAATTTCCATTAACAAGGAGGCGCCATGTCGTCAGCCGCCATTGTCAGCGACGGAATCAGCGGTAAAGCCACGAGCGGCCAGCCGGCCGGCCGTAAACGGGCTCTTCGAAGTTAACCGGGATGCTGTTGTCACGCGATTACGCTGAGTGACGTGCTGGTGTTGCCGGGAGTGAACGGCGCCGGGGGTGCCTGGCCGGTTCGCGTGATCTGGCCTGTTACTGGCGTGCCGCCGTGATGGGGGAGCCCGCGGCTCCTGCGATCCTGGGTCTTACCACAGACTTCAAGATCATAGAAAGCCGCGGGCATCGTGTTACAGGATACGGCGTCTGTGCTGTTCGGCGTGGCTGGCCTGCGGGTCATCGAGGCGGAGGCCGGGGCCGGCGGCATGGTGACGATATGGGCGGTCACTGATCATCCGGGCGCGGCAGCGTGCCCGGACTGCGGGACGGCCGCGGGACGGGTGCGTGAGCATGTGCTGACCTGCCCGCGGGATCTGCGCCAGGGCCTGAATCAGGTGCAGGTGCGCTGGCTGAAGCGGCGCTGGAAGTGCGATGCGGAGGGCTGCGGGCGGAAGACGTTCACCGAGTCGCTGCCGCAGGTGCCGCCCCGGTGCCGGGTGACGGAGCGGCTGCGGGGGCTGGCTGCGCAGGAGATCGCGGAGCGCGGGATTACCCCGGCGGAAGCGGCCCGGGGGCAGGGCGTGTCGTGGCCGGCGGCGCATGACGCGTTCACCGCGCGCGCTGACCCGGTGCTGGAGCAGCTGCCGTCGCTGGTCGCGCACCCGGGGATCGATGAGCACCGGCGGGGCCGGCCCCGCTTCGCCCGTGATGAGGAGACCGGGGAGTACGTGCTGCTCGCGGACCGGTGGCACACGTGCTTCTTCGACCTGTCCGGGGACCAGGGGCTGCCCGGATGCTCCCGCGGGCCCGGCTCGTGGTGGACCTGTTTCACGTCGTGCAGCTGGCCGTGAAGATGACCGGGGACGTGCGCCGGCGAGTCGTGCGGGCCAGGTACGGGCGGCGCGGCCGGTCCGGCGACCCGGAGTACGGGGTCAAGGGCCTGCTGGTACGTAACCTGGAGCATCTCAGCCCGGCTCAGTTCGGCAAGGTCATGGACACCCTGGGCGCTGACCGGCACGGCCAGGAGATCCTGGCCGCCTGGGTCGCCAGGGAGAAACTCCGCGACGTGCTGCGACTGCGGGCCCGCGTCACCGGGTCGGTGCCGTGCGAGCGGGCCGTCCGCGGCCGGCTGGCCTCCTTCTATGACTGGTGCGCGCACAACGACGACATCCCCGAGCTGCTCACCCTGGCCAGGACGATATCCCGGTGGGAGGACGAGATCGTCGCGGCGATACTCACGGGAGTGACGAACGCCCGGTCAGAGAGCCTGAACCGGCTCGCGAAACTCGAAGCCCGGATGGCATATTCCTTCCGCAACCCGGTGAACCAGCGCCGCCGCGTCCGCATGGCCTGCACCCGCGGTCAGCGGCGGCAGTCACGCGACGCCACCACCAGGAGGACACGATCGGTAACCGGCCGGCAACCCGATCCCGGTTAACTTCGAAGAGCCCGTAAACGCAGCACGAGCGGCGAAAAGGCGCTCATGCTGTCCGCCCTCAACAATCAGCGCGACCACGTGCTCGGGATCCTGGACGGACTGTCCGACGAGGCCCTTCGGCGGCCGGTGCTGCCCACCGGCTGGAGCTGCCTGGGCCTGGTCCGCCACCTCACGGTCGACGTCGAGCAACTCTGGTTCAGCATCGTCGCCGCGGGCCAGCGGATCGAGCCGGACGCGGTCGGCTGGCAGGTGGGCCCGGACGAGTCCGCCCAGGCGATCCTCGACGCCTACCGCCGGGAGGTCCAGCGGGCCAACGCGGTGATCGGGGCCACCACGATCGACGCCCCGCCGGCCTTCTGGCCCGCCGAGCAGTTCGGCGACTTCCGGATGCACGACCTGCGCGAGCTGATCATGCACGTGATCACGGAGACGGCGTGCCACGCCGGCCACCTGGACGCGGTCCGCGAGCTGATCGACGGCGAGACCTGGTTCAGGAACATGTGACCGGGCTCATGTGACTGTCTCAGGCGACCGCGGGGAGATAGCCGGCGACGAGGGCCGCACGGGAATCGACGGGGCCGGGCGGCACGTCGATGAGCTCGAAGGCGTGCTCCCGGTAGACGACCTCGTGCAGCCGCTCGAACACCAGCGACTCTTCGTAGCTGATCCGCCGGGCCGCGGTGGGCTCGATGAACCCGATCGGCCGGACGAAGAACACCATGCACTGAAATATCTGTTGTTTCCTCAATCTCTTGATCTCCGCGGCCCAGGAGTGGCGTGACCGGCTGGCCCAGGTACCGGGCCAGGGCCAGGGTGCACAGCGGGGAACGGTCGTAGATCTGCGGGTCGCCGACGGCCAGAAGCTGCCGGGTCCGCTGCAGCCCGACGATCCGGTCGGCGAACTCGGGCCTGGTCCAGGGCTCGTCAATGCCGCGGGCCTGCTCGGCCGCGATCACGTCGGTCGCCGCCTCGGGCACGACGGCGTAGCCCTGGTCACGCAGGGCGGTCAGGATCGACGTCTTACCGCAGCCGGGTGCCCCGGTCATGATGAATCGCCGCACTTTCTGGCCTTTCGGGGGAATCGATGGCGTGCCGCGGGCGAAACCGTCCTGCCGGGCCCCGGCCGGGTGAGC
>JBOHCO010000052.1:0-3900 GCA_050698895.1 Streptosporangiaceae bacterium | reverse complement strand
ACCAGGCCGCGCGAGCCCGAGTGGCCGAGCACGTAGGCCACCTCGTCCGGGCGCCAGCCCAGGTTGACCGGCACGCACACCAGCCCCAGCCGGGCGCAGGCGTAGTACACGGCCAGGAACTCGCCGCTGTTGCCCGAGGCGAGCGCGAGGGCGTCGCCGCGCGCGTAGCCCCGCGCGGCCAGCCCGCGGGCCAGCCGGCTGACCCACGCGTCCAGCTCCGCGTAGCTCCACCGGCGCGGGCCGTCGACCACGGCGGTCTGGGCCGGCCGAGCGGCCGCGGACCTGGTCAGCGAGTCGGCGACGTTGATGCGCTGGATGAGGTTACGGGCCAGCTCCGGATCCACTCTGCCTCCTGGTTCGCGGGCGCTCAGCGGCTCTCCCCGGGATCCGGCCAGCCGGGCTGGCCGGGCTGGCTAGGACCGCCGGGTGGCGAGGAACACCGGGATCCGGCGCTCCGTCCTTTCCTGGTACTCAGCGTACGGCGGATAGGCGGCCACGGCCCGGGCCCACCACTGCGCCCGCTCGTCGCCCTGGGGCAGCTCGCGGACGGTCGCGTCGAACGGCTCTGGCCCGTCCTGGATCATGACCGCCTCCGGGTCGGCCTTCAGGTTGTAGTACCAGACCGGGTGCGTGGGCGCCCCGCCCTGGGACGCGACGAGCAGGTAGTCGCCGTCGTGCTCGACCCGCATCAGCGGGGTCTTGCGGATCTTCCCGCTCTTGTTGCCCCGGCTGGACACGATGATCACCGGCAGCCCGCTGTCGCGCAGCGTATTGGCGCGCTGGCCGCCGGACCCTTCGTACTCGGCGACCTGGTCGCGGACCCACTGCGCGCTGCTCGGCTCGTACTCCCCTTCAAGACTCATAGAGGACACCTTACGGCTCAGCCAGCAGCGTCTCGCGGTGTGCCCAGGCCAGCCGCAGCAGGGCCGCGCCGGCCACCTGCATGGGCTCGTGACGGGCCAGCCGGTCGACCTGATCGGCCCGCAGCGGCAGCCCGGCCGCCCGGCCGGTGCCGCCGGTGAACTCCACCCGATGGCCCTCGGCGTTGGCGGTGACCAGCCGCCCGAAGATCTCATCGAAAACCTTCGCCTCAAACACAGCTACGGTAAGCATGTCAGCCACGAAGGTGAGCGGGTCTAGGCCCAGGCCCAGCCAGTACACCCGCAGGTCACCTCCCGCGCGAGCCCGGTCAAGGACCCGGCTGAACTCCCAGGCGGCATAGTCGATGGGCTGGTCGCCGCTGCCGTAATCCTCGGTCGTTCCCAGCAGCTCCTCGCTGAGCTCGCGGACGATGGACCGCCACAAGTCAAAGTCGTTGGCCTCGTTCCAGGCCGCGTCGTGCGAGGGCTGGAACATGCCGACCGGCATGACCTGGTACAGGCCGCCGCCGCTGGCCACCTTGGCCGGGTCCCGCCAGTGCAGCAGGAACTCGGCCGCGCCGGCCGCCCGGTCGTGGCGGATCGTGAGCGTGCTGACGGCGCTCATGACCGGGCGGCGCCCCAGGTCGGTGGGGTCGCCCAGGGCCCGGCGGAACGGCATGTCCGCCGCCCGTTCGCCGTCCGCCCGTCCGCCCGTGGCCGGATGGGCGGCGGCGAACTCGTGCGCCGCCGCCTCGCAGGTGTCGATGAGGTCGAAGTAGCGGCCGCGGCCGAACGTGAGCTGCGGCCCGGCCGGGCCGGACTCGACCTCCAGCAGCCGGTAGCAGGCCCGGTTCTCGAACAGGCCCGGCCGGGCCAGGTCGGCGACCGCGTCGCAGTAGCGCGGATAGGACGCCCGGTCGTCGCGCAATGGCCGTACCGAGCGCAGTTCCGGCGCCGCGCCGTCGAACGCGGCCGGGGCGCCGGCCCTGGACGCCAGCCCCGGCGACCACCGCAGCCGGACCCGGTCCAGCGGGACGGGCCGGTCCGGTATCCAGGCGGGCCGGGCCAGCAGGCCGGTGCCGGGGACGAACCACCCGGCCGGGAAGTCCCGGCGGGCCAGGCCCGTGAGGCGGTGCCGGCTGGCGTTCAGGTCGCCGCGCGTGCGCAGCCAGGCGGCCTGGCTGGCCGCGGGGCTGGCGTCCAGGGCGGGGGATCCGGCCGCCGGCCCGCCCGCGCCGTCAGCAGGCACGCTGGAGCAGCAGCGCGTTGATCGTCGCGCCCCATTCGTAGCCGATCTGGTACGGCCATGACCGCAGCGCCAGGGGCGAGGTCACCGCGTAGATCCGGCCGCCGAAGCAGCGGCTCAGCCGGATCCTGGCCGGCGTCTCCTGCGGCGCCATGGCCACCACGACTACCGAATGCCAGTGATACCTCGCGGCCAGCCGCCCGGCGTACTCGACCTCGCCCCTGGTCGTCGGGGGACGGGGATGGAAGCAGATCACCCGTAGGCGGGGGATCGCCCTCGGACACGGCGTGTTGTCCCGCGAGGCCGGCGTGCCCTGGGAGATGACCAGGTACGATGCCCGGCGCGCCCGGCCCAGCCGCAGCGCGGTGGGCAGCCGGTGGCCGGGCCCGTCCAGCACCACGATGGCGTCCACGTGCGCGGGCATGCCGGTGGCCGGCCAGACGAACAGCCGCGCGGTCAGGCCGGCCAGCGCCAGCACGAGGACCAGGAGAGCGGCCAGGCCGCGGCGCCGCCGGCGGCGGCGGCGATCCGGGTCCGCGACGGCCCGGCCGGACCGATCCGGACTATCTTGCTTCAGCAACTGCCCCCCTGGCTGAAAGCCGCCCGCCGTGGCCCCGGGCCTGGCGTCAGACTATGCAATGACCGCAAGCGGAGGGAGCGCGATCGTGGCCGAGGTGATCAGCAGCGCGGCCAACCCGCTGATCAAGCGGATCCGCCTGCTGGCCGACCGCAAGCACCGGCGGCGCGAGGGCGCGTTCGTGGTCCAGGGCATCCAGCCGGTCTGGCAGGCGGTGGAGGCCGGCGCCGACATCGAGACCCTGATCGTGGCGCCCGACCTGCTCCGCCCGGCCGCCGCCGCGGCCATGGTCGCCGAGCAGGAACAGCAGGGTACGCGAGTGGCCCGGCTGGCCGCGGACCTATTCGCCCGGATCGCCGACCGGGACGGCCCGGCCGGGCTGGCCGCCATCGTCCGGGCCCGGCCCGTCCCGCTGGCCGGGCTGACGGCGGACGCCGGGTCGGTGTTCGTCGCCCTGCACGAGGTCGGCAACCCCGGCAACCTCGGCACAATCATCCGCACGGCCAGCGCGGCCGCCGCCGCGGGCGTGATCCTCATCGGCCCGGCCGCCGACCCCTATGACCCGGCCGCGGTGAAGGCCAGCATGGGTGCCCTGTTCGACGTGCCGGTGGCCCGGGCTGCCGTCGGCGCCGAGTTCCTGGCCTGGGCGGCGGCCCGGAAGGTCGCCGTGCTGGCCGCGGCCCTCGGCGGCGAGCGGACCTGCTGGGAGGCCGAGTTCGTCCCGCCGCTGGCCATCCTGCTGGGCAGCGAGGGCGAGGGCCTGCCCGCCGGCCTGCTGGACGGCATCGACCCGGCCGCGGGCCAGCGGGTGCGCATCCCGATGACCGGCACCGCCGAGTCGCTGAACCTGGCCGTGGCCGCCGGGATCCTGCTCTATGAGGTCCGCCGCCGGACCGGTCTGCCGCCCGCCGTACCTGGACCAGCCGAACCGCAGCGGTAATGATCAGGGCTACGGCGGTCGAGCGCGCGAGCAGAAATGAGCGATTGATGAGCGGATTCAAGGCGGATGTGGACCCGGCGGAGGTCGGGCTGGACGCCGGCCGGCTGGAGCGCCTGGACCGGCACTTCGCCCGGTACGTGGACCAGGGGCGGCTGCCCGGCTGGCTGATCGCGGTGAGCCGGCAGGGCCGGGTCGCGCACCTGTCCGCCTGCGGCTCCAGGGACGTCGGGGCCGGCCTGCCGGTCGAGAGCGACACCCTGTGGCGGATCTACTCGAT
>JBOHCO010000051.1:0-6802 GCA_050698895.1 Streptosporangiaceae bacterium | reverse complement strand
CGCTCGATGGCCCGGCGCTCGGTTTCGCCGGTGCCCCGCGGTCCCACGGCGGCCAGCAGCGCCATCAGCGCCCAGGCGGTCTGCGACGCGGTGGACTCGCCGCGGCCGGCCCAACTGCGGGGGGGATAGGGGGGTCGCCCCCCCTGGCCAGCACTGCGGTCGCCGGGCGCGCCCGGGCCGGCCCCCGGCTCGTAGGAGCGCAGGTCCTCGCCCCAGCCGCCATCGGCGTTCTGGTGGGACACCAGCCAGTGCACGGCGCGGCGGATGACCGGCTTGGTCGGCAGCACGCCCGCCTCGATCAGGGCGGGCACGACGGCGCCGGTGCCGTAGACGTAGTTGGAGCCCCAGCGGCCGAACCAGGACCCGTCGCTCTCCTGGGCCCGCAGCAGCCAGGCCACGCCCCGGCGGGCGGGCCGGGTGCCGTCGAGACCCTGCCTGGCCAGGGCCTCGACGACGTGCGCGGTCACGTCGGCCGAGGGCGGGTCGATGACCTCGCCGAAGTCGCAGAACGGCAGCCGGGTGACCAGCCGGCGGGTGTTGTCGGCGTCGAACGCGCCCCAGCCGCCGTCCTTGGACTGCATCCCGGTCATCCACCGGGTGCCTCGCTCGATGGATTCCTTGAGCCCGGAGTCGGCCGGCAGCGCGGCCCGGTCCAGGGCCATCACGACCTCGGCGGTGTCGTCGATGTCGGGATAGACGTCGTTCTGGAACTCGAACGCCCAGCCGCTCGGCTCGAGCTGGGGGCGGCGCACCTGCCAGTCGCCGGGGCCGCGGATCTCCTCCTCGAGGACCCAGCCGGCCGCCTTGGCCAGGGCCGGGTGGTCGGCGGGCAGGCCGGCGTCGGCCAGCGCGATCATGGCCAGCACGGTGTCCCAGACCGGCGACTGGCAGCATTCCAGCCGCCGGACCGGGCCGTCGGGGCTGTCCTCCCAGACGGTGAACGAGTCCAGGCCGGCCAGGCCCCGCTGGATGACCGGGTGGCTCACCTCGTAGCCGACCAGGTGCAGGGCGATCAGCGAGTACACCCAGGGCGGCTGGATACCGCCCCAGCAGCCGTCCTTCTCCTGGCGGGCCAGGATCCAGTCGGCACAGCGGCGCATCGCGGCCGACCGGACGGCGCGCAGGGGCCGGGCCCGCAGCCCGTGCTTCTCGTAGACGTGCAGAGCCCGGTCAAGCTCGGAGAAGACCCTCGCCCAGGCCGCGTCGGCCGGCGATTCCGGCTCGGCCGCCGCGGCCTTGTTAAGGGAATCGGTGGTCTGGCCGGCGCTGGCCGGGCCGTGCAGCTCGCTCAGCCCGAACGGAAGCGAGCGGACGGGCTTGACCGACCCCACGATGGTCAGCGGGACGATAGTCTGCCGGGCCCAGCAGGCCCAGTCGGCCACGTTGAGCGGGAACCAGCTGGGCAGGTAGATCAGCTCGGGCGGCATGACCGGCAGGTCGTCCCAGGACCACTGGCCGAACAGGGCCAGCCAGATGCGGGTGAACACGCGGGCGGCGGGGATGCCGCCGCGGTTGCGGATCCAGCCCGCGGCCTGGGCCATGTGGTAGGCGTCGGGCGGGTCGCCGGCCAGCCGCAGGGCCACGTAGGCCTCGATGGTGGAGGACAGCTCGGGCTTGCCGTTGTAGGAGTTGGACCAGGTGCCGTCGGAGCGCTGCTTGGACCTGATCCAGCGGGCGGTGGCGTCGGTCAGCTCGGCGGTGCGGATGCCGAGGAACTCGCGCAGCAGCAGGTCCTCGGCCTCGATCGAGACGTTGGTCTCCAGCTCGCCCTTCCACCAGCCCTGGTCGTCCTGCAGGTCGAGCAGGTGACGGGCGGCCCGGCCCAGGGTCGCCCGCGCGGTGGCCTCGGCGTCGCTCACGCCGTTGCCACCGACTCCGCTGGCCGCGGTCATCGTCATCGCGTCATCTCCATATGCTGCCCGCCGGCTGGCTCAGCTCTGCCGCACTGTGATGAAGCTGGCGATGGCGGCGAACTCGCTGCGCACGTCATCGGGCATCTCGGTCTCGGCCAGGCACTTGCTGGCCGCCGCCAGCTGCGCGTCGGCCTCGTTCTCGGCCCACTTGCGGCCGCCGGCCTGCTCGACCAGCTCGGCGCCGTGCAGCAGGTCCTCCTCGCTCAGGGTGTCGGGCCGGGCCAGCAGCTCGGCCAGGTCCTTCCCGGCCTGGGTGCCGCCGGTGAGCGCGGCCACCACCGGCAGCGACTTCTTCCGGGCCCGCAGGTCGGCGCGCACCGGCTTGCCGGTCACCTCGGGCGCGCCCCAGATCCCCAGCAGGTCGTCGGTGAGCTGGAAGGCCAGGCCGACGTGGGCGCCGAACCCGGCCAGCCCCATGGCCAGCTCGGCGGGCGCGCCGACGCCGATGGCGCCGATGCTGCACGCGCAGGCCATCAACGCGGCGGTCTTGTCCCCGGCCATCTGCAGGCACTCGTCCAGCGATACGTCGTCACGGCGCTCGAAGGCCAGGTCGGCGCCCTGGCCGGCGATCAGCCGGTGCACGGCGGCGGACAGGCAGCGGGCCGACCAGATGCCCTGCGGGGACGGGTCGGTGATGAGCATGTCCTGGGCCAGGCACAGCAGCGCGTCGCCGGCCAGGATCGCGGCACCGACGCCGAACACGGTCCAGGCGGTCGGCCGGTGCCGGCGCTCGGTGTCGTCGTCCATGATGTCGTCGTGCAGCAGCGAGAAGTTGTGCACGAACTCGACGGCCGTGGCGGCGGTGACCCCGCGCTCGGGCGGCGCCCCGGCGGCGCGGGCGGACAGCAGCGCCAGGGCCGGGCGCAGGGCCTTGCCGCCCTGGCCTTCCCCGGTCGGCGTCCCGTTCGCGTCCACGAAGCCCAGGTGGTAGGCCGCGACAATGCGGACATCCGGGCTGAGCCGGTCAAGCCAGCCCAGGACGGCCGGTCCAACCAGATCACGAGCGGCGGCCACTCCCGCCGGCATGGTTGTAGTCATGAGGACGCCCTTGCCGCAATCTCGCCGTTCTTAATCCGCTGATCCGCTCTATCTGCCATCTCGTCGCCCGGCGCTAGCGCCGTCAGCTGCGTGATGATGTGCTCTGCGGCGTTTTGTCCGCTACGCACGGCACCCTCCATCGTGTCCGGCCACCCGGTCTCGGTCCATGCGCCAGCCAGGGCCAGGCCGGGCACCGCGGTGCCCGCCGCCGGCCGCAGCCGGCCAGACCCCGGCCCCTGGCGAAAGGTCGCCCGGCGCTCCCTGGTGACGAAGAAATCCAGCACGCTCGCGTCCCCGGCCGCCGGGAACAGCTGCTCGAGCGCGGGCAGGAACTGCTCCCGCAGGCGGGCCGCCGGGACGTCTACGTAGTCATCGGCCGCGGACAGCGATACGGCCAGATACTGGCCCGTATCTACGCCCGCCGCCCGGGTCTTGTCAAAAACCCACTGCACCGGCGAGTCGAGGCCGGCCGCGAACGGCAGCCTGGTCACCCGCCGGTCGTAGCGCACGTGCACGTTGATGATCGGCGAGATGCCGAGCTGAGCCCACTGGGCGGCGCCGGCCACCTGGGGCGGCGCCAGCTTGGCCGCGATCCAGGACGGCACGGCGAGGACGACCGCGTCGGCGGTGAGGACCTCGCCGCCCTCGGCGGCGGGGGCGCTGTTGTCGTCCTCATCGGCCGGGGCGCCCGGCGCGGTCTGGGCGGCGCCGAGGCGGCGGTCGGCGCCGTCACCCGCGGCCAAGGCCCGGACCCGGAACCCGCCGGGGCGGCCGGGCGCGACCGGCTCAATGGATACGGCCTTGGTGCTCAGCCGCACGTCGGCGCCAAGCCGGGCCAGCAGCCGGGCGGCGGCCTGGCCGTGCAGCTCGCCGAGCGGGATCGACGGGACGCCGATGTCGGCCGCGTCCTTGCTCTCCAGCAGGGCGGTCTTGATCACCTTGGCGGCCAGGCCGGTGGCGGCGTCGTCACCGGCGATGTTCAGGGACGAGATAATAAACAGGTCCCAGAGCCTTCGGCGGGCTTGCTCACCCTGCCCGCGAGCGCCCAGCCAGTCACCCAGCCGCTGGCCATCAAGCCGAGGGTCGGCCGGGTCGGCGAACCGCAGGGCCAGGGCGGCCCGGCCCACCTTGAGCCGCTCGGCCGGGCTGAGCAGCCCGTACCGGGCCAGCGCACCGGTCATGTGCAGCGGGGCGGGCAGCGAGCTGCGGCGCAGCCGGGCCTGCCGGCCCGGGGTCAGCACGGTGACGTCGAACCGGTCCTGGAGCGCCACGGACCCGGCCACGCCGAGCCGGGCCAGCAGGTCCCGGTAGGAGGTGCAGCAGCGCAGGAACACGTGCTGGCCGTTGTCGATGACCAGGTCGCCGCGGGTGAACGAGCAAGTCGCGCCCCCCAGCCAGGCCCGCGACTCGAGCAGGGTGACGGCGGCCCCGGCCTCGCGCAGCTGGATCGCGGCGCTGATCCCGGCCAGGCCGCCGCCGATGACCAGGACGCTGCCCCGGGTGTTATTCCCCCGGGTGTCACTGCCCCGGGTGTCACTGTCGCGGCTCATGACGCGCTCCCCGGGGCTCGGGGCGGGGCCAGCACGGGCGGGTCGACCGGGGTCACCCCGGCCGGCGGGCGCGGGGTGCGGCCGGCCAGCGCCCGGACCGCGACCATGATCTTCTCCTTGCCCGGCAGCGACTCCCGGCGCTCCAGCACGACACCGGGGGTGGCCGCGAGGTGGCCCAGCAGCCGCAGGTAGATGCCGGCCATGGCGCCCGCCGAGGCGGCACTGCGCCAGTCCAGCAGCGGCATCAGGCGCAGGCCGGTGGCGTACCAGCTCCGGGCCCGGTCGGCCTCGAACCGGATGAGCCGCTCCATGCCCGAAGGGTCGCCGGGCGGAGGCGCCGCCCGGCCAGGCGGCTGGACGGCCCACCACGGGGGCTGCGCCGGGTCCAGCGTGCAGCCGGACTTCTCCAGGTCCTCGGCGGGCAGGTAGACCCGGCCGTTGCCGAGATCCTCGCGGATGTCGCGCAGGATGTTGGTCAGCTGCAGGGCCACGCCCAGCGCGTCAGCCAGCGGCGGCGCGGCGACCGGGTCGCTGGTGCCGAACACGCCCAGCGACAGGCGGCCGATGGAGCCGGCCACGCACCGGCAGTAGTGCTCCAGGTCGTCGAAGGTCTCGTAGACCGTCCCCCGCACGTCGGCCTCGCAGCCCTCGATCAGCTCGAGGAGGGCGGCCAGCGGGATCGGCCTCCGTTCGGCCGCGTCGGCCAGGGCCAGCAGCACGAGGTCATCGGCGGGCGGGCCGGCGCCGGCGATCAGGCGGCCGATCTCCTCGCGGGCCGCCTCCAGCGCGGTCTGCTTGTCCGCCGGCGGCAGGTCGCCGTCCCCGATGTCGTCGATGCGGCGGGCGTAGGCGTAGACCGCCGACAGCGCCCGGCGCTTGTCGCCCGGCAGCAGCATGATCCCGTAGGAGAAGTTGCGGGCCTGGGTCTTGGTCACCTGCTCGCAGTGCTCATACGCCGCTCGCACGTCCGCGGCCAGGGCCCGCGTGCCCATCTGGGTGCTCATCGTCCGGTCACCACCGCCCGCAGCAGCTCGGTCGCGACCCGGCGGTGGGCGGGGGTCGGGGTCGCGGACAGGACGTCGTAGCCGGCCGTCGCGATCGAGACCAGGGCCGCGCGGCCGCCGGCCACGTATCCTGCCACGGCCAGCCGGGCGGTGCCGCGCAGAGTCCCGACCAGCGGCGCGCCGTCGTCGAGCAGCTGCCGCGCGCGCCGGGTCTCGAAGGTCATCAGCTCGCGCAGCCGGGGCCCGGCCGGCGGGCCGGCCAGGTCGGCGTCGGTGACCTGATAGCGGTCCAGGTCCTCGCCGGGCAGGTAGATCCGGCCGGCCTGGTAGTCCTCGGCCACGTCCTGCCAGTGCTCGGCCAGCTGCAGGGCGGTGCACACCCGGTCGGAGAGCTCGGCCCGCTCCGGGGTGAACGCGCCGAAGACATACAGCACGATCCGCCCGACGGGATTAGCGGACAGCTTGCAGTAGCCCAGCAAGTCCTCGAACGTCGGGTACCTGGTGACAATCTGGTCCTGACGATTAGCGGCGATGAGGTCAAGAAAGGGCTGTATCGGCACGCCTAGCTCGCGCACGGTCGGCTCCAGTGCGCGAATCACCGGAAGCCGCGCCTGGCCGTCATTAAGCCGGGCCAGATCCTCCTCCAGCTCGGCCAGCATCCGCGGTCGCTCGGCGGGCGGCGCCTCGTCCCCGATGTCGTCGGTTATCCGCGCGAACCCGTATACAGCCATGAGGTGGCGACGGTGGCGCGCGGGCAGCATGCGCAGCGCTACAGGGAAGTTCTCCCTGGTAGAACGCGTCATCATCGCGTCCAGGCGAGCAGCGTCAGCCTGCTCAGCCCAGAGGAACTCCCCGCTCATTGGCGTCCCGTCACGAACCACGGACCCTATTTTCCGCACAGGTATGCAATGAAGGCAAAAATGACATCCGCGTCAGATGACGCTGGCGTCGTGTTGGCCCATTGGAACTGCAAGACCGCGCCGGGCTGCGGCCGACCCCCATTATGGCTGTCACGGCCCCTCCGCGCCTGCTGCGCCGTGATTCTCAAATCCGGGCTGAAGTCAAATACTTTACTGACAGTTAGAGCGATATCGCTGCGCAGAGCGGCGGGCCGGCCAGAAAGCCATGTCGCGGTGAGCAAACCCAGGTGGACCGCGGCAGGCCGAGGCCGGAGGCCCGGCCTCGGCGCGGGCTGGACCCGGCGGGGCTGGCCTCAGCGGGCCCGGCCTCGGCGGGGCTGGTCCCGGCGGGGCTGGTCCCGGCGGGGGCTGGACCCGGCGGCAGCGGGCCTCAGCGG
>JBOHCO010000050.1:0-9538 GCA_050698895.1 Streptosporangiaceae bacterium | reverse complement strand
GGCCAGCAGGTGCTCCAGGTCGCGGCGGACCTGGTGGCAGTCGGCCGGCTGGCGCACCAGCACGTGCGCGGACAGCGCCGGGAACCCGCTGGTGATCAGCCAGACGTGCACGTCGTGCACCGAGGCCACGCCGGGCTGGGCGCAGATCGCGGTCACGATGTCGTCCGGTCCGTAGCCCTCGGGCGCCGCCTCCAGCAGGATCCGGCCCGTCTCCCTGAGCAGCCCCCAGGCCGCGTGCAGCATCAGCCCGACCACGATCAGCGAGGCGATGGAGTCGGCGCGCTGGAACCCGGTGAAGATGATCACCAGTCCGGCGATCAGCGTGCCGATGAACCCGTACAGGTCGGTGACGATGTGCGCGAACGCGCCCCTGACGTTGATCGACTGCCGGTTGCCGTGCGCGATCACCCAGGTCGCGGCCACGTTGACGACCACGCCGACGGCGGCCACCGCGACCACGATGCCGCCGGTGACCGGGACCGGGTGGACCAGCCGGGTGATGGCCTCGAACGCGACCAGGGCACTGACCACCAGCAACGTGATCCCGTTGGCCTGGGCCGACAGCACCTCGGCCCGGCGCAGGCCGAACGTCCACATCCCGCCCGCGGGCCGTTTCGCGCGCCGGAAGGCCAGCAGGCTGGCGGCCAGCGCGCCCGCGTCGGTCAGCATGTGCCCGGCGTCGGCCAGCAGGGCCAGCGAGTGGCCCGCGAACGCCAGCACCACCTCGAAGATCAGGAACGCGACGATCAGGCCCAGCGCGATGGCCAGGTACCGGCTGTCGGCGTCCGCGGCGATGGCGTGCCCGTGCTCGTCCGCCCGGACGAGGCCCGGACGAGAGTACGGCCCCGACTCGGGGTGGTCGCCGCCGCAGTCGGTCACGCGTCCTCCCGCTCGGGGTGCAGCGCGCGGGTGTGCTGGGCGTGGGTCAGCGCGATGTCCAGCAGCACCCGGACGTGCGCGTCCTCGAGCCGGTAGTACATCATCCGGCCCTGCCGCCGGGGCGCCGAGACGATGCGGTGGGCGCGCAGCCAGCGCACGGCGTGGCTGGCCGCCGACTCGCTCATCCCGGCCGCCGCCGCCAGGTCGCACACGCACATCTCGCCGCCCTCGAGCAGCGCCACCAGCAGCCGGACCCGGTTCGGGTCGCCCAGCAGCGCGAACACGTCCGCGACCTGCTCGACGTCCGCGGCTGACGGCATCGCGGCCTGGACGGCGGCGACCCGCTCCCGGTCCACCACCCGGACCAGGCAGCCGTCCACCGCGACCGCATCATCGGAACGATTGCTCATACATAAGAGTGTACCTAGCGGGGAGCTGGCCCGCCGGAGGGCCGGTTGCCCCGCGGATCCTCAGCCCGTGCCGGGCATGGCCAGCAGCTCGAGGATGTCGATGGAGCAGCCGGGCTGGGCCAGATGAGGATGGCCGGCCAGCACGTCGGCCAGGTCCGGGGCCGACGCGGCCTGCATCAGCGAGCAGCCCGAGATGTCGTCCCCGCCCGCGGTGGCCGATCCGGGCCCGAGCCGCGTGGACAGCGCCAGCGGGCTGCCGAGGTCGATGATCGCGTCGCCGGCCTTGGCCGCCCAGTCCATCCAGGCGCCCATGCCCGCCTTCATCTGCTCGGGCCTGGTGTTCGCTATCGCCTCGCGGGCGATGGCGTCGCCGGGACCCGGATCCAGAACCGCTCTGGATCCGGGTCCCGGCCGCGGCTACCGCGCGCAGGTGAAGCTGCTGGCCTTCGTCGTGCTGCCGTGGCCCTTGTAGCGGGCGAACAGCGGGTAGAGGCACAGCGGCCGCGTATCGGTCACGACGTTGGTCGCTGGGTCGACCGTCGCGCCGGGGATCACGCCGGGCGCTTTGCCATGCTCAACCCAGTTGACCAGGGAATCCAGCGGCTGGTCTGGCTCGGCGGGCGCTGGTCCGGCCGCGCTCGCGCAATGTGCGGCGCCGGGGGCGAGGAACAGTCGGGCGAACGAGTCTGTCGCCCTGGGACCGCCCATCGCGTGCTGGACGCGCTGATAGTAGTTGATCGTCCCTTGCGGAAAGATCAGCTGGTCAGCCAGGCCGTGCCAGATGATGATCTTCCCGCCGTCCTTCCTGAAGGCGGACAGGTCAGGGTTGTCGGTGGCGATGGTGCTGGAGAACTCCCTGACCGACTGCGCGAACAGCTTGTTGAACTGCGCGTAGGTGAGGGTCTGCCAGTTCCACGACGGGTCCTTCAGCAGCCAGGTCCCGAGCCAGCTGGCCGAGACGGGGAACGCGGCTCCGGTCGTTACCCCGCTAGTCGTGGTCGTGGCGGCCAGGCCGGCGAGGCTCGCGCCGCGCTCCAGCCCATACCACAGCTTCCTCCCGCCGGCTGTCTCCGGCCCGTCCCAGATCTTCGTCATCACGGCGGCGTCCTGCCGCGTGATCACTCCGCACGGCGTCACGAGGCCGACGAGCCTGTACGGGTTCCAGTCGCAGGCGGAGGGGTTGGTGATGACGCCATCGGTCGTGCCGCAGGCCCGCACGGCCGACTCAGTGAACGCGTTCTCGATGCAGGCGGGCAGGAAGTCATGCGATTCGTTCATCACCAGCTCGGGCCAGATCTCCGACGGGATGAACTTCGTCCAGTTGATCGCCGGCGCGCCGGAGACGATGCCGTTGTAGTCGCCGGGATACCGCTGGGCTTCCATGAGGCCCTCGCGTCCTCCCGTCGAGCATCCGTTGAAGTAGGAGTAGTGCAGCGGCGACGGATAGTAGACGCTGGCCACGGCCTTGCCGGCGACGCTCATGTCGTGGATGCCGCGGTAGGCGAAGTCGTCGATCAGCGGCCAGTTCAGGGTCTTGTCCGAGTTCAGCGCCCAGCTGCCGGTCAGCAGGTCGGCGGGCGGAACGCCGCAGTCAGTGGCCGCCGATGCGTAGCCGCCCTGGATGGCGGTCGCCGTCTCGGAGTAGATGGGGCCGCATTCGTAAACGGCGCCACCGACGCCCTGGAACCGGCCGTTCCACTTGGATGGCAGCCAGACGTCGATGCTGATCGGGTTGCCCGCCGGGTCGGTCTGCGTGAGCGTGACATCGCAGAACGCCGGCAGCCCCGTGATGGGCGCCTGCCCCGGTGCCGTGAAGCTGCCCGTGGCGTTCACGGCAGCGGAATTGACCGTCACGTCGGCCAGGTGCAGCCCGGACTGCAGATAGCTCACGCTGCACCGCGAACTCGGCGGTGCCGCCCGCACGGCCGATGGTCTCGCAACCGCAGCGCCCGCGGGAACCACGCCTGCCAGCAACGCGAGAGCTGCCAGGCAGATCAGCACGGGCAGGCGGCTGAGCCGCGCGGATCTGCCGCGCAGTAGATGCGTCTTCATGAAGCCCTCCAGTACATGAAACCTTCTAGTTGGGGTCAGCCGACAGGTGAGGACAGCGAGGGGTGCGGTCCGGCGGAGGCGGCCGGGGCCGGCTGTTCCGCCGTGTCCTTGCCGACGGCAAGGACGATGCGGGCCGCCGAGTACCACAACGGCGCCGTCGCGATCCAGGCAAAGATCCCCGACACCCGCAGCAGGCTCGCCGACGGGGGGATCGGGGGCTTCGCGGCCAGGTTCGCGCTGAGGAAGCCGACGCCGAGGAACAGCAGTACGCCGATCAGCGCCACGAAGGCGAGAATGAACGGGACGTTACGGTGCAGAACCGACGGAATGGCCATGAACGCTACGGGAACGATGAGCGCGATGGCGTACCACCCGACGGCGTCAGGCGCGAAGCTCTTGTTCTCCGCGCCGAGCGTCAGCAGCAGATAGAGCCCGAGTAGCCAGAGTCCGAAGCCGCACAGGACCGAGGCCTGATATCCCTGACCGCGCAAGAGGTACAGAACTCCAGCGAGGGTCTCGCCGATGGCGGCGATCAGGACGGCATAGATCGTGGCCACCGACGACGTCGCCGCGCCAGGCGCGGCGTTGGCGTAGACCACGAACTGAATGCCGTAGAGAAATAGGGCGAATCCGAACAGCGACAATCCGATCGCTCCCGGGTCCGCGGTGGCTGAAGCGAGTGAAGCCCGCTCTGAGGACATGACCTACCGCCTTTCATCAGCGGCCGGCATCGCGATGCCGCTGCGCAGTCGGCGTACGCGAGTCCGGTCGGCCCATCCGCCGGCACCGGGACACCAGGCCCGTGTCGGCTGTCACGGCCGTTACGGCACAGATCGTCTACTAAATAACATCTGCCGTCAAGAGTTCGTAGCATTTCACCCATGTAACGCGGCCTCATGTTTGGATGGCGAAGCGCTGGCCTGGTGATCTAGATCAGATTGATCTACGAAATGCTAGACATCGATAATGAATTAGTAGAAGATGACAGGCGGGCTTGCCTCACTTCGCGAGGTGCTCGGCGTGGCGCCAGGGCGGTGGCTCCGTGGCCTGGCGTCTTCGGCTGCGTGCACGCTGGGACCAGGAGGCGTCCGTGATGCGCGGGGCCGGCGGGTCGCTGCTGGCCTGGGCGATCCGCCGTGGTGCTGGCGGCCGACGGGACGGTCTCCGTAGTAAGGGCTCGTCAAGGCTGCACCGGTAAGATCTCCCCAGTAAGGAGCCTGAAGCCTGTTGCACGCGTGGTGCTCGGCCTGGCCAGGTCTCGCACCGGTGTCTCAGGAGGATTTGATGGTGGTCTCGGCCCTGGCTGCGAGCGACCCCGGGCCGTCGCTGTCGCGCCGCCATGCTGCCGGGGCTGAGAGCGCGCGGGGCCTGCTGTTCACGGTGCTGGGCGAGTTTGTGCTGCCGGCCGGCGGCTCGGCCTGGACCTCTGCCTTCATCGATGTTTTCGCGCGCCTGGGGGTGGAGGAGAAAGCCATCCGCCAGGCGCTCGCGCGCACGGCTGCCGATGGCTGGATCAGGCCGGAGCGCCTGGGCCGGCGTACCCGGTGGTGGCTCACGCCGGACGGCGAGCGGCTGCTCACCGAGGGAACGGAACGGATCTACGCGTTCGCGAGCCCGCAGCCTGGCTGGGACGGCTCCTGGCTCCTGGTGCTCGCCCGGGTCCCCGAGAGCGACCGCGCCGTGCGCCACGTGCTGCGGACCCGTCTGGGCTGGGCGGGCCTGGGCAGCCCGGCCCCGGGCATCTGGCTCACGACGCACACTGAGCGCAAGGACGAGGTCGAGCTCGTCCTGGCGGAGGCGGGCGTCCCGGATGGGCAGATCTTCTTCGCTGAGCACCGGGGCGGCGGCGAGCTGGCGACCCTGATGGCGCAGGCCTGGGACCTGGCCGCGATCGAGCAGCGGTACGAGGAGTTCCTCGCCGAGTTCGCCGCGTCGTCCGCGTCGGACCCGCTCGCCCGCCTGGTCGAGCTGGTCCACGCATGGCGCCGCTTTCCCTCGATCGACCCGGGCCTGCCCGCCGGGCTCCTGCCGAAAGGCTGGAATGGAGTGCGGGCCGCGAAACTGTTCGCCGCCCGGCACGCGAAATGGTCACCGGACGCCGTGATGCAGTGGATGCGGCTGAACAGGCCGGCAGCCCGCTAGACCTGGGCCCGCGACCTGCGCCCCGATCGGCGCTTCCCGGCCTGGCAGCACGGCCACGAAGAAGACGCGCCGGGCGCCGTCAGCAATGTGCTGCTGGTGCCGGAGAACGAGTATGCAGGGGCGACCGCCGGCACCGCTGCCGCGGCCGCTGCATCCCGTCCGGCGACACCTCCCCGGCGAACTCGGCCAGCCACCACGAGTTCTTCCGCTCCTGATGCGACAGCAGGCCCAGGACGTACCATCGCCCGTGCGCCGCACCGACACGTTCCCGAACACCCCGGCGACCTGCGCGAACATCTCATTGAAGGCCTCTGACCACGCGGCATGCCCATCCTCAGCCTGCACCCGCGCGTCCTCCACGACACACAGCAAGCGCCAGCCCTGGCCCGCCGAGGGCCCCGGATCACGCAGCCACGCCGCACGGGATAACAGCCCGCTGTTGTAGTACCAGCCAGCCCGGCCCACGGCGGCGGCTCACCGGCGGTCCGGCCGGGCGCAGTTGTTAGGGAGAAATAACGGCCCGTAAATGGCGGGCCAGCGGCCACGAATGGAATGCCACCATGCGGGCATGGACCCGGGAATGGTGGCTATCCCCTGCCCCCGCTGCCAGGCCAGCAGCGAGTCGGCCGGCCCGGGCCAGACGCACTGGTCGTGCCCGGCCTGCCACCGCTCGTACTTCCTGCGCCGCTGCTCGGGGTGCCACATGGTCAGCCACGTGAGCGCGCTCCAGGGCTGGCATCAGCAGTGGGCCTGCGTCTGGTGCCACGCGGCCAACACGGGCTTCAGCCAGCACCGCGACCCGGCCGCCGCGACGGTGGCCGACCTGGCCGCGGACGTGGCTGGGTACGGGCTCAGGTTCGGGGCCAGCGAGCCGGACCAGGCGACGCAGCCGATCCCGGAGCTGCCCGTCGCTCCCGCCCCGCCCATGGCGGTGGCCTCCGCTGGCCCCGTCGTCCCCGCCGGGCAGGCCGCCTCGGCCGGCCAGGCAGCTTCCGCTGGCCACGGCCCCGCGCCGGGCGAGAGACGGCCGCGGCCGGGGCGGCCAGGGCGGAGGCGGCTAGGGCGGAGGCGGCTAGGGCGGAGGCGGCCGGGGCAGTGGCGGCCGGGGCAGTGGCGGCCGGAGCAGTGGCGGCCGGAGCAGTGGCGGCCCGGGCCGCGCGTCGCGGCGGCGGCCGTGGCCGTGCTGGCCCTGGTGGTGCTGGTGATCGCGGTCGGGGAGCTGAGCCTGGGCGGGCCCGGCGGCTCGGCCCGAACCGGGTCGTCGCCGGGCAGCCGGGCGGTCGCCGTGACCGCCTCGGCGGTCGGCACCGTGGACCTGCGCGGCGTACCGGGGCTGCTGACCATCGTGGGCGCCCGCAGCGGCCAGGTCCGGCTGACCGGCGTGCTGCGCTGGAGCGGCCGGGCCGCGCCGGTGGCCACCCGCCGGCTGGACCGCGGCGGCCGGGGCGGGCGCCGCGCGGTGCTGCACCTGTCCTACCGGTGCGCCCCGGCCAGCCCGTGTACCGAGGACTACCGCCTGGTCGTGCCCGGCCGCACGGCCACCGTCATCCGCCAGCCGTCCGGCCACGTCATCGTGTCCGGCGTGGCCGGCGCGCTGCGCATCCTGGCCGCCAGCGTCGACGTCAGCGCGACCGGGCTGCGCTCCCCCGCGCTGGCCGCGCAGATCACCTCGGGCCACCTGAGCGCCACCTTCGCCGTGCCGCCGCGCCAGGTCAGCGTCGCGCTGGTCTCGGCCCAGGCGACCGTCCGGCTGCCCGGCGGCGTGAGCTACCTGGTCAGCAGCCAGGTCAGCTCGGGCTTCGTGCACGTCGGCATCCCGCGGGCCGCCGATGCGACGCGGACCGTCTCGGTGCGCATCGACCAGGGCGAGCTGCAGCTACTGACCACCTGACCCGGCCCACCCGACCCAGCCCATCTGACCCAGCCCATCTGACCGGGCCGGCTCACGTCCGGGCGCCGGCCGGCGTCTGCCTGGGCGCGCCCCGCCACGGGGCGCGCCCGAACAGAGCGCCGACCGAGAGGACGACCATGTCAGCCGAGCAGAACAAGGCCATCGTGGGCCGCTGGTTCACCGAGTTCTGGGGCCCGGACTTCAACCCCGCCGTCATCGACGAGCTGGCCGCGCCCGACATCCGGTTCGAGTACTCGCTGCACAAGCCGCGCCGGGGCCGGGACGATGTGCGGCAGTTCGCCGAGAAGTTCCGTGCGTCCTTCCCCGACCTCAGCTTCTGGGGCACCGCCGACCTGATCGCCGAGGGCGACTACGTGATCGGCCAGTGGGACGGCGGCGGCACCCATACCGGGTCCGCCTTCGACGATTTCCCCGTGGGCTCGCTCCCGGCCGGGACGGGCAAGATATTGCGGTTCACTGGAACCACGGTGCTGAAGGTCACCGATGGCCTCATCACCGAGGAGATCGGGCTCGACGACGGCGTCCGGGTGCTCCAGCAGCTGGGGCTGATCACCGCGGCGTGACCAGACCTGCCGCGGATCTGGTCCCGGATTCTGCCGCCCGGCGGGAACCGTCCGGGACCGGCTCCGCGACAGGGAGAGCATGTGGGCACGAGCAGGGTCCCCGGCGTGAGCCGGGGACCCGGTCAGCGCGAGGACGCGGCGCTGCTGCGCGCCGTGGCGCGCGGTGACGAGGCCGCGCTGGCCGCGCTCTACGACCGGCACGCCGGCTGGCTGACCGTCCGGCTGTCGCGCCGGTGCGGCTCGCCGGACGTGGTGGACCACGCGGTGCAGGACACCTTCCTGGCCCTGTGGCGGCAGGCGGGCAGCTACCGCGGCCGCGGTGACGTGGCCGCGTTCATCTGGGGCATCGGCATCCGCCGGCTGATCGACGCCATCCGCCACGAGCACGGGGCGCGGCCCCGGCCGGCCTGGCGCGCGGCCGAGCCGGAGGCGGTCATCTCGGCCGAGGAGCAGGTGCTGCTCGGCATCGAGCACGGCCGCCTGGGCCAGGCCCTGGCCGGCCTGACCCCGGAGCTGCGCGGCGCGCTGGAGGCGACCGTGCTGGACGGCCTGACCTGCGCCGAGGCCGCCGAGCTGCTCGGCGTGGCCGAGGGCACGGTGAAGTCCCGCTGCTACCGGGCCCGCCAGGCGCTGCGCGCCGCGCTGGCCGAGCCGCCCGGATTGCCGCCGGGGACCGAGCCGCCGAATCGCCGCCGTCACGCCTGGGGGACACCATGACCAGCCAGCTTCCCGTCGCGCCCGGCGCCGGAGCCGGCCCGCACCCCGGCGATGACCTGCTGGCCGGCTTCGCGGCCGGGACGGCCGACGGGGTCGCCGCCTGGTCGGTCGAGGCTCACCTGCCGGCCTGCCCGCGCTGCCGCGCGGCGCTGGCGGCGCACGCGGACCCCGGCCGGCTGGCCCGCAACCGCTCGGTGGTGCTGGCCGGGGCGGCGATCCCGGACGGGGGCCGGACCGGGCGGCTGCTGCGCCGCGCCGGGGTCCCCGATCAGCTGCTGAGCCTGCTGGCCGCGACGCCGTCGCTGCGGGCGTCCTGGCTGCTGTCGGTGGCCGGCGTGCTGGCCGCGGTCACCGGCGAGGCGGTGCTGGCCCAGCACGGCGGGCTCGGCCCGCGCGCGGTCACGGTGGGCGCCGGCCGGGGCTGGACCGTCCTGGCCCCGTTCCTGCTGATCACGCCGCTGCTGACGCTGGCCGGGGTGGCGGCCGCGTTCCAGCCCAGGCTCGATCCGGCCTGGCGGCTGGCCGCCGCCGCGCCGTTCTCCGGCTTCACGCTGCTCCTGGTCCGCGCGGTCTGCGCCCTGGCCACCGCGCTGATCCTGGCCGCCGCCGCCGCGTTCGCGGTGCCCGGCCCCGGCTGGCTGCCCGCGGCGCTGCTGCTGCCGTCGCTGGCCCTGTGCGCCCTCGCGCTCGCGGCCGCCACCGTGGTCGGGCCGGTGACCGCCGCCGCCGGGTCGGCGGCGGCGTGGACCGGGCCTGCGCTGGCGCTGATGCTGCGGCATCCGCCGCTGGTGGCCGTGCAGTGGCCCGCTCAGGCCGTCTGCACCCTGGTGCTGGCCGCCGCCACCGCCGTGCTGTTCCTGCGC
>JBOHCO010000049.1:0-1092 GCA_050698895.1 Streptosporangiaceae bacterium | reverse complement strand
CCAACGCGCAGATCGCCGGCCGGCTGTACCTGTCCGAGGCCACCGTCAAGGGCTACATCTCGCGGATCCTGGTCAAGCTGGACTGCGCCAACCGGACCCAGGCCGGGCTGCTGGCCCACGACGCGGGACTCGTCAGGAAGACCGATTAATCCAACGCGAACTGACCCCTCACGTTCGGCCCGCCCCCAGCGTCTACCAGGCATGAGCGAGCAACTGATGGACCAGCGGACGCAAGCCTCCTTCGACGGTCGGCTCAGCTTCGAGCCGATCCCGGCCGCGCAGCTGCGGCAGACCAGGACGGCCATGACGGACGAGGCCGGCAACCTGCTGACCGTGCAGGTGACCGCCGAAGGCGGCAGCCCGCTGCGGTGCTGCCTGCGCGAGACGGTGCCCGGCGAGCAGGTGCTGCTCATCGCCTACACCCCGCCCGGCACCAGCGGCGCCTACGCCGAGCGCGGCCCGGTGTTCATCCACGCCAGGCCCTGCCCCGGTTACGTCACCCCGGACCAGTACCCGCCGGGGCTGAGCCGCCGCCAGCAGGTCGTGCGCGCCTACGACCGCCGGGGCCGGATCGCCGACGGCGTCCTGGTGGCCGACGGCGAGCACGCCCAGACGGTCATCCGCGAGCTGCTGGCCCGGCCCGACGTCGAGCTGGTCCACCTGCGCAACGTCGGCTACGGCTGCTACAACTTCGCCGTCCGCCCCGCCTGACCCTCGCGCTGAAGTACCCGAGCCGTCCTATCAGCCCGGTCAAGGCGACGATGGCCTACGCAACGGCCGAGACGCTGATCACCTCGCATGGCATGTCCGGGCTTCAGGCGAAGCGGTCGCGCAGGCCGGGCGCTGGCCGCACGCTCATCTTCGCGGAGCAGGCCCAGCTAGACAGCATGGTCCTGGCGCTGAACGCCTGGCTGCCCGGTCTTGGCCTGGTGCTGCTGCGCTCCCTTGAAAGGAAGAGTTGATAAGACACCGATCTCGTAAACAGTGCTAACCAGGATGAACTCGTAGAGATCAGGTCGTGACAGGGGCTGGCTGCGGGCGTATGACCGGGGCATGCGGTATGCACAACGGGGCGGGTATACGCCCGCTGAG
>JBOHCO010000048.1:0-4265 GCA_050698895.1 Streptosporangiaceae bacterium | reverse complement strand
CTGTCGCTGACCGAGTGGCTGGTGCTCTGCCTGGCCTGCGAGGGCCCGACCCATGGCTTCGCCATCGCCCGGCTGCTCAGCCAGCAGGGCAGCCTGGGTCAGGTCTGGCGGGTGCCCAAGCCGGTCGTCTACCGGGCGCTGCCGCGGCTCGAGGACCTCGGCCTGGTCCGGGTCGTCGGCGAGCAGCCCACCAGCCTGGGGCCGGTCCGCTCGCTGGTCGAGGCCACGGCCAGGGGCCGGGAAGCAGCAGCGGACTGGCTGAGCCGTCCGGTTGGTCACATCCGGGACGTGCGATCGGAGCTGATGGTCAAGCTGGCCCTGCTGGACCGGGCGGGCCGGGACCCGCGGTCCCTGCTGGCCGCCCAGCACGACCAGCTTCAGCCCATCGCCACCGCGCTGCAGGACAAGCTCACCAGCTCGACCGGGTTCGACCGGACACTGGCCCTGTGGCGCTACGAGACGGTGTCGGCGGCCCTGCGCTTCCTGGACGAGGCCGTGGCGGTAGCGGCCACCTGACCCTGGTCAACCGAGTCCCGTTCGCGCTAGTCCTGAACTGCGACCCCTTGTCTTCCGTGCCCCGTCCGTAGTCTCATTGTGACTACCAAGGATACCAGCCAGCTGGCCCCGGTACCGTCGCGAGTCGGCCGCCTGCCGCCCCGGGCCCACGCCGAGCTGCGAAGACAAAGGGGACGGAGCAGCCATGACAGTAACGCTGGACAACCGCGTCGAGCAATTTATCGCCGCGCCACGGCAGCTGTTCATCAACGGGCAGTGGGTCGACGCCGCCTCAGGCAAGACCTTCGAGACGCCCAACCCGGCCACCGGCGAGACGCTGGCCCGGATCGCCGAGGGCGACGTCGAGGACATCAACCGCGCGGTGACGGCCGCCCGCCGGGCCTTCGACTCCGGCCCGTGGAGCCGCATGTCGCCGTCGGAGCGCGGTCGCATCATCTGGCGCATCGGCGACCTGATCCTGGAGCACGTGGAGGAGCTGGCCCAGCTCGAGTCGCTGGACAACGGCAAGCCGGTCGCCGTCGCCGCGGCCGCGGACGTGCCGCTCGCCGCCGACCTGTTCCACTACATGGCCGGCTGGGCGACCAAGATCGAGGGCAACACGATCAACATCTCCGTGCCCTACATGCCGGGCGCGAACTTCCACTCCTACACGCTGCGCGAGCCCATCGGCGTGGTCGGCCAGATCATCCCGTGGAACTTCCCGCTGCTCATGGCGGCGTGGAAGCTGGGCCCGGCGCTGGCGACCGGGTGCACCGTCGTGCTCAAGCCGGCCGAGCAGACGCCGCTGACGGCGCTGCGGCTGGCCGAGCTGATCGCTGAGGCGGGCGTGCCGGAGGGCGTGGTCAACGTGGTGCCCGGCTTCGGCGAGACGGCGGGCGCGGCCCTGGCGGCCCACAACGATGTCGACAAGGTGGCGTTCACGGGCTCGACCGAGGTCGGCAAGCTGATCGTCCAGGCCGCGGCCGGAAACCTCAAGAAGCTCACCCTCGAGCTGGGGGGCAAGAGCCCCAACATCGTGTTCGACGACGCCGAGGATGGCGCGGTGGAGGGCGCCGCCAACGCGATCTTCTTCAATCACGGCCAGTGCTGTGTGGCCGGCTCGCGGCTGTTCGTGCAGCAGAGCCGGTTCGAGGAAGTGGTCGACGGAGTGGCCGAGATCGCCAAGTCGATCAAGCTCGGCCCCGGCATGGAGGCGGGCACGCAGATGGGGCCGCTGGTCTCGGACGAGCAGTTCCAGCGGGTCAGCGGGTTCCTGGAGTCGGGTGCCGCGGACGGCGCGACCGCCCTGGCCGGCGGCGGCCGCTACGGCGACCGCGGTTACTTCATCGAGCCCACGGTGCTCACCAACACCCGCCCGGACATGAGGGTCGTGCGCGAGGAGATCTTCGGCCCGGTCGTGGTGGCGGCGCCGTTCCAGGACCTGGACGAGATCGCCGCGGTGGCCAACGACTCGGACTACGGGCTCGGCGCGGGCATCTGGACCAGGGACATCTCCAAGGCCCACGCGCTGGCCAAGAAGCTCCGGGCCGGCACGGTCTGGATCAACTGCTACAACGTCTTCGACGCGTCGCTGCCGTTCGGCGGGTACAAGCAGTCCGGCTGGGGCCGGGAGATGGGCCACGAGGTCCTTAACAGCTACACCGAGGTCAACGCGGTGACGGCGCAGCCTTAATTTCCTTAACAGGGTAAGCGGGCGCGAGGGCCAGCACGTATCGTGCTGGCCCTCGTGGTGTCTGTGGATGCCTGGTGTCGCACTCAGGCCAGGTCGGGGATGACTTCCCTGAGCTCGGTGGCCAGCTTGGACTTCGGCTTGGCGCCGACGATCTCCTTGACGACCTCGCCGTTCTTGAAGACGCTCATCGTCGGGATGTTCATGATCCCGTAGCGCTGGGTGACCTGCGGGTTGTCGTCAACGTTCAGCTTGACCACGCTGACGACGTCCGCGTTGGCGGCAGCGATCTCCTCCAGGACGGGACCGACCTGGCGGCATGGCCCGCACCACTCGGCCCAGTAGTCGACGATGACCGGCTTGTCGCTCTGCAGGACGTCGGCCTCGAAGCTCGCGTCGGTCACTGGCTTGGTTGCGCCCACCTTCAGGACTTCCTTCCTCGTTGATACGTGCCAGGCCCGGCACGCGCTCTGGCGCTGACTAGTCCTCGTGATCGGCCAGCCACCGCTCCGCGTCGAGCGCGGCGGCACAGCCGGTACCGGCGGCGGTCACGGCCTGCCGGTAGATGTGGTCGACAACATCACCCGCGGCGAAGACCCCGTCGATCGCGGTATGCGTCGTCGGGTGCTCGACCAGCAGGTAACCCTCGGGGTTCAGCGGCAACTGCCCGGTGAACAGCTCGCTGCGGGGGTCATGGCCGATGGCCACGAACATTCCGGTCACCGGCAGGGTGCTCTCCTCGCCGGTCTTGAGGTTGCGGAGCTTCAGCCCGGACACCCGGTCGTCGCCGAGGACCTCGGCCACCTCGCTGTCCCAGGCGAACCTGATCTTGGGGTTAGTCATGGCCCGCTGCTGCATGATCTTGGATGCGCGCAGGGTGTCCCGGCGGTGCACGATCGTGACCGACCGGGCGAACCGGGTCAGGAAGGTCGCTTCCTCCATGGCCGAGTCACCGCCGCCGATCACGGCGATGTCGGTGTCCCGGAAGAAGAACCCGTCACACGTGGCACACCAGGACACGCCGTGGCCGGACAGCCGCTTCTCGCCGGGCACGTTCAGCTCGCGGTAACTCGAACCGGTGGCGATGATGACCGTCTTGGCCAGGTAGGTGTCCTCGCCGGCCTTGACCACCTTGGGGTTGGCGGCCAGGTCCACCTCGGTCACGTCCTCGGGCAGCAGCACGGCCCCGAACCGCTCGGCCTGCTTGCGGATGTTGTCCATCAGCTCGGGCCCGAGCACACCGTCGGGGAACCCGGGGAAGTTTTCCACATCTGTGGTGTTCATCAGCGCACCGCCCGAGGTGACCGACCCCTCGAACAGCAGAGGGTTCAGCTTGCCACGCGCCGCGTACAGGGCTGCCGTGTAGCCGGCGGGCCCCGATCCGATGATGATGACATCCCGAAGCTCGGTCACTTGCTTGCTGCCCCTCTCGATCGCACCGGAGTCAACCGATCCTAGGGCCCGGAGATTCCCGCACCGTGGCGGACCCGATCTCAGTGCCCCGGCAGGGCTCGATGGGTGAGGACATCCCTGGTGGAGGAGGCGCAGCCGGCGCCCACGACCCAGACCTCAGCGGCCGCCGGGCCCTTCCGGGCGGTGACGATGATCGTGGCCGGCTTCCGGTCGAACGTGGCGATGTCAACGAGCAGCACGGTCCGCCCGGCCGCGATGAGGCTCACGCAGCCGCTCAGGGCACTCGGGGCCGTTGCGCTGGAGGTCGGGGCGCCGCCGGGGCTCATCGTGCTGAACTGGGGCCGGTTCTTCCCGAGGACGCCGCCCACCTGCTGGGTCAGCCGGGCCGGCCGGTAGTCCGTGCCGGTCCGCACCGGGGTGATGAAGGCTGTATGGCCGTCACGCTGGTACTCGACCCCGTTCTGCAGGCCATTGGTGGCCGAGTGGCCTCCGAGCACCGTGCTGCCAGCCGACTTGTGCCGGGGCGCCGCGGCGGCCGGGGCCTCGGCAGACCCGCTCGACGCCCCGCTCGACGCGCTCGGGCCGGCGGCGTGGCTCAGCAGTTCGACCCCGCCGCCGACCAGGACCACGGCGGCCCCGGCCACGGCCAGGACGCGCAGGGCCGGGC
>JBOHCO010000047.1:0-1947 GCA_050698895.1 Streptosporangiaceae bacterium | reverse complement strand
CACCTCGGGATAGGCGGTGGCGATGGCGTGCGCGATGGTCTTGAGGACCATGGTCTTGCCGGCCTTCGGCGGCGCGACGATCAGGCCCCGCTGGCCTTTCCCGATGGGGGAGACCAGGTCGATGATCGCGCGGTGGGGGAGGTGTCGCCGGCTTCGAGGCGGAGCCGCTCGCTGGGGTAGATGGGGGTGAGATCGTCGAAGTGCGGGCGTCGTCGCGCTGCCTCGGGGGACAGCCCGCTGACCGAGGTGACGCCGGCCAGGCGGTGATCCCTGGCGTTCTTCGCGTCCCTGGGGTTCCTGGCGTTCTTGCTGTTCCGGGGGCTGCCGGCCGGGGACTGCGGCGCGATCGTGGCCTCGATCTGGTCGCCCTTGCGCAGCCCGTACTGGCCGAGCTGGGCCGGGGTCAGCGCGATGTCGGCGGGGGAGCGGCGGTACCCGGCGGTGCGCAGGCAACCGCGCCCGTCGGTAACGTCGACGATGCCGTGCACCGGGATAGTGGCGGGCGTTTCCGCGGAAACGCGTGCTGTTTCCTCTGTTGTTGCTGTCATGGGGTTTCCTGTCTGGGGAAGTGAATCTGGGGGTGAATTCGCGCATGCTGGGAACAGCGGCTGGCGGACCGTTCCTGACTCGGTAACTGGTCAGCAAGTAGCCGCATACGCAGCGGCGATGTCAGAAATTCTCGCGAAGGTAAAGAACTTCGGAACGGCGCTTGCAAGCTCAAGCGCTTGGGGGTCTCGGCGGGATCACTCAGATGGGTCCCAGCCGGTATTGCCCACCATAGCGCCTAACGACAGCCACCGCCAGTTTCATTCCCGCCGCGCGGCCGCGATATCGTCTGCGCTGGCCCGGTTGTCGGGGGATAGCAGGCAAGGGGAGGACATAGCCAGTGGCTCGCCTGGCGATCGCGAAAGGCTTCCTGGCCGAGTACGCGAAGCTCGACCAGGACTCGCGGCGCGCGGTCGAGACCCTGGTCTCCGAGTTCGCCCAGCGCCCGCACGCCTGGCGGTACCTGGAGAAGCCGCGGCAGGGCCTGGATGACCGGATCCGGCTGTTCCGGGTCAGCAGCCGGTGGCGCGGCGTCGTGCTGGCGCCCGATGACGGTGACACCTACTGCCTGATCACGATCCTGCCGCATGAGCAGGCTTATGCCTACGCGGCCGGCCGCCGGTTCAGCGTCAACCAGGCCCTCGGCGTGCTGGAAGCCCGTGACGAGGAGGCGATCCAGCAGGCCCGGCCCGCCCTCGAGTCGGCGGCCCGGTCCGATGACCGGCGGCTGCTGGCGGATGTCAGCGACGCCGGCCTGGCCCGGCTCGGCATCGACGAGCAGGTCCTGCCGGTGGTCCGGCTGCTGGCCAGCGAGGCCGACCTGGAACGGCTGCAGCTGGCGCTGCCGGACGCCCAGTACGCCGCGCTGTACGCACTGTCGTGCGGCATGACCGTCGAGGAGGCCTGGGCTGAGGCGGCCGGGCTCCTGCCCGGCGGCGCGCCGCCTGCGCAGGTCGACCAGGATGACCTGGTCGCCGCCCTGGAACGGAGCCCCGACCAGGTCACCTTCGTGTCCGGGCAGCAGGAGCTGCCGCTCATCCTGTCCCGCCCGTTCGCGGCGTGGCGTACGTTCCTGCACCCGAGCCAGCGCGAGATCGCCTACCAGCCGAGCTATGCCGGGCCGGCTCAGGTGACGGGCGGTCCGGGGACCGGCAAGACCGTGACCGTGCTGCACCGGGCGGCCTTCCTGGCCGCCCGCGCCGCGACCTCGCGCCGCGCGCCCATCCTCGTCACTACCTTTAACGGCAACCTGGCCGAGGCCCTGCACGCCCAGCTTGACCTGCTGATCGGCGACGCCGCCGTGCGGGCCCGGGTCGAGGTGCTCAACGTGGACCGGCTGGCCTACGGCGTGGTCAAGCAGGCCCGCGGAACGCCGGTCATCGCCGATGAGCGCGTGCTGCG
>JBOHCO010000046.1:0-2503 GCA_050698895.1 Streptosporangiaceae bacterium | reverse complement strand
AGCCGTACCGGTTCAGCGCGTCGGACGGGCCCGAGGCGTTTCCCGGTGACAGCACGGCGCTGGTCAGCGGCCGCCACCTGACCTGGTACGGGCCGTCGCTGACCGAGGCCCCGGCGGTGCTGGGCCGCCAGCTGGGGGCGGCCAGGGTGCGCTGCCCTGGCTTACCCGCCCGCCCCGATCGCCCGCACCTGCGCTCGACCCGGCCCGGCAGCTGATCCGCCCGCACCTGGAACCGAGACCCGCCCGGACCCGGCTGAGCCTAAGATCCATCCGGACCCGGCTGAGCCCGGAAATGACAGCGCCCCCGGGAGCTTCTGCTCACGGGGGCGTGCCACTGGCCGATGCGCGGTCGCCTCACGGCGATTGGCGCAACGCGGCTCCAGCCGAACGGTATTCCGCGAAGGCAATAAATGCGGCCCGGGGGACTCAAACGCACCGGCGAAGGCTCACAACGCACCCCCGCCCCCGGCTATTCCATCCCGCTCAGAAATCTTCGGGCCCCCCGGCGGCGGCCCGGGCTGGGCGGCCCGGATGCCGGCCGCCTGGCGGGGCAAGGTCGAGGTCCGCCCGGTGGTGCCGCAGCGAGCCAGGGCGGCCGCGACTTCGTGAGCCCGGACCGCCCAAGCCCCGACCGCCCGGGCCCCGACCGCCCGGGCCCCGAGGAGGCACTGGCGCTGCGCACGCTGGCCGGGCTGGACGTGCCCGCGATCGCCCGGGCGTTCCTGGTGCCCGAGGCCACGGAGCCGGCCCCGACCGAGCCCGAGCGCCGGCTGCTGGCCCGGCGGCTGTCGCTGCTCCCCAGGTCAGCGCCCGGCGGGCAGGCTAGAGTCGTCGGCGACAACCCCTGTTAAAGAAAATGGAGTGAACCGCCGTGCTGTCGCTGGTCCTGCCGAAGGGGTCCCTGGAGCGGGCCACCCTGGAGCTGTTCGACGCGGCCGACCTGACCGTGCGCCGCTCGTCGGACCGCGACTACCACGCCACCATCGACGATCCGCGCATCGAGCGGGTCCGGTTCCTGCGGCCCCAGGAGATCCCGTCCTACGTGGCCGAGGGGCTGTTCGACTTCGGCATCACCGGGCGCGACTGGATCGCCGAGACCGGGGCCAGCGTGGTGTCGCTGGGGGAGCTGCAGTACTCCAAGGCCACCTCGGCGCCGGTCCGGGTGGTGCTGGCGGTGCCGGCCAGCGTGTCCTGGCAGTCGGCCAGCGACCTGCCGGACGGCATCCGGGTGTCGACCGAGTTTCCCGAGCTGACCCGGCGGTTCCTGGACGCGCAAGGGGTCCAGGCGTCGATCGTGCCGTCCTACGGCGCCACCGAGGCCAAGGTCCCCGACATCGTGGACGCCATCGTCGACCTGACGGAGACCGGCTCCTCGCTGCGCCGCAATGGACTGCGCATCCTGGAGACCCTGCTGACCAGCTATACCGAGCTGGTGGCCAGCCCGTCGGCCCACGACGACACCGGCAAGCGGTCGGCGATGGAGGACATCGCGCTGCTGCTGCGCGGCGCCATCCAGGCCCGCGCCAGCGTGCTGCTCAAGCTGAACGTCAGCGCGGCCGACCTGGCCGCGGTGACGGCCATGCTGCCCGCCATGTCCTCGCCGACGATCACCTCGCTGGCCCGCGGGGACATGAACGCCGTGGAGGCCGTGGTACCCAAGGGCGGCGTCAACACGCTCATCCCGGCGCTCAAGTCGGCCGGGGCCAGGGACATCCTCGAGGTCCCGATCAGCAAGATCGTGGAATAGCTAGCTAACAGCCTCGGTCGCCCAGGGCTGGACAGGCCCTGATGCGGGTCACTTTTCAGCGATTTAGCACGCCGGTTACCCATCTTTCACCTTGACGAGCTAACTGCCGCATGGTCAAGATTGTGATGTCCACCGTGGAACCGGTTCCACTCGGAACCCAACCGAGGGGGCCACATGCCGAAGGCGCGACGGGCGACGATCAGCGACGTAGCCGCGGCCTCCGGCGTGGGGGTGGGCACTGTCTCGCGGGTCATCAACAGCGCGGCGGGCGTCCGCGAGGCGACCAGGGCCCGGGTGCTGCGGGCCATCGAGCAGCTCGGCTACCGGCCCAGCCACCTGGCCGCGGCCCTGTCGCGGGGCACGCCGCGCACCGTGGCCATCGTGATACCGCACCTGACCCGGCCGTCCTCGGTGGAGCGGCTGGCCGGGGCATTAGCCGTGCTGGCCAAGTACGAGTACGACTCGATCGTCTGCAACGTCGCCACCCCGGCCCAGCGGGACCACGTGCTGGCCATGCTGGTCGCCCGGCACCGGGCCGACGGGGTGATCGTCGTGTCGCTGCCGCTCAGCCGGGCCCAGCTGGACGCCTTCCGGGCGGCCGCGCTGCCGCTGGTCGCGGTCGACGTGACGGCCCGCGGCGTGCCGCACACCGTGATCGACGACGTGGCCGCCGGCCGCCTGGCCACCGGGCACCTGCTGGAGCTGGGCCACCGCCGGATCGGCTTCATCGGCGACCGGGTGCAGCGCGCGGTGTCC
>JBOHCO010000045.1:0-3885 GCA_050698895.1 Streptosporangiaceae bacterium | reverse complement strand
GGCCCTTGCGCAGGTCGGCCTCGATCTGGAGCCGCTCGGCCGACCGGGTTCCCATCGAGACCTGGTCGAACACCCGGTAGACCCCGCCGCCGCCCCTGGCCTTGGCCTCGTACATGGCCACGTCGGCATCGCGGAGCACGTCATCGGTTGTCTTGCCGGGCTCGGTCATGGCGATGCCCACGGACACTGTGGCGACCATCTCGTACCCGCCCGACAGCTCCAGCGGCCGTTCCACCGCGGCGCAGATGCGCTGCGCCGCGCTGACCGCCTCGTCCTCGCCCGCCACGTCCTCCAGGAGCATCACGAACTCGTCGCCGCCGAACCGCGCGATCAGGTCGCCGGCCCGCACCACGCTCTTCATCCGCCCGGCGATCGCGACGAGGAACTCGTCCCCGGTCACGTGCCCGAGGCTGTCGTTGATGCTCTTGAACCGGTCCACGTCGACGAAGATCAGCGCGTGAATCCGGCTGTCCAGGGCGGACCGCTGCAGGGCCTGGTCGAGCCGGTCCACCAGCAGCCGGCGATTGGCCAGGCCGGTGAGGTCGTCGTAACAGGCGTAGTGGTGGAGCTCATCCTCGAACGCCTTGCGCTCGGTGATGTCGCGGAAGGCGATCACCGCCCCCGACGGCCTGCCGTCGGTCATGACCGCCGACACGGTGTAGGCCACCGGGATGGCCGCCCCGTCCCGGCCGCGGAACCGGGCGTCATCCTCGCGGATGGTGCCGTGGGTGCGCATCGCCTCACGGGCCGGCCGGAGCAGGTAGTCGGGGGCCGCCACGGCCCGTTCCGGCGCCTGATCGCCGTCGACGCCGAGCGCGGGCAGGTCAATGAGATCGGCGGCCGCCGGGTTGACGAAGGTGAGGCTTCCGTCCGCGGCGATGGCGCAGACGCCTTCCCCGATGTTGAGCGTGATCGAGGAGAGCCGTTCGCGCTCGATGCGGACCTGCTGGTACAGCTCAGCGTTGCTGAGGGCGCCAGTGCCCACCGCGGCCAGGGCCCGCAGCAGGCCGCGGTCGGCCTCGTCGAACGGCTCGTCACGCCGCCGGCCGGCCGCCGTCAGCCAGTGTCGCTGGCCGGCGATGGTCATGGCCGCGGCCGGCTCACCCGGGTCCGGGGCCGCCCGCGTCAGGGCCGCCTCCGGACTGCGCAGGAGCCGGCGGACCGACTCCAGGATGGTGTCGAGCACCGGCTGCTGGCGAAGCTGCCGGTTGGCCTCCAGCGTGACCTGGTACAGCCCTTCCATCCGGGCGCGGTCATACAGCGCCGCGTACCGGGCGCCGATCAGCCACCGGCCGACAATCAGGCCCGGAACCACCAGGGCGATCGCCCAGACGTGGGCCCGGATGGCCAGGGCCAGCACCAGGCCGGCGACCGCTCCCGCACCCGCCAGCGTGAGCTGGATCCGCAGGTCGCTGGTGAATTCCTCCCAGGTCATGCCCATCGCGGCCATCAGCCCGGTGACCAGGGCGGTATTGACGACCTCGAATACGGTCACGCCCGCGGCGATCGCGACCGCCTGAGCCAGGCCGATCGAGCCCGAGGGCATGGCCAGGCCGCGGCTCACGGCCAGCCCCAGGCCCGCCGCCGTCAGCACCTGGCCGCTGTTGAAGGCCGACTTCACCAGCGGGCGGCGGCGGACCGCCTGGGCCACGGTGATGGCCAGCGCCATGGTGCCCAGCGTGAGGACCGGCGGCACGAGCAGGACGAGGATGACGAAGAAGCACTCGTCGACATGGGCGGCCTCCGACTCGCCCCCGCGGAACACGACCAGCGGCCACAGCCAGCTGGCCAGCATCAGCACGCCCATGGCCCCGGCCACCGCCCAGTGGCTGGCGTGCACAGGCCCGAGCGACGGTGCGCGCAGGGCAGCCGCGATCAGCGTGACGAGGCCTCCGGCGATGGCCACGACCACGATCACCCTGGCTGGAGCGGGTAAGGTCCTCACCTGACTAGGCGGCGATCGCCGCTAGTTCCATTCCGACGCGTTCCAGCCGCGGCTGGTCCAGGCGGCGCCGTCCCAGGCCGACCCGGCCCACGCCGAGCCATCCCAGGCCGACCCGGCCCACGCGGCGCCGTTCCAGGCCGCGCCGTTCCAGCCGCCGTTGTTCCAGGCCCGGCTGGTCCAGGCATAGCCGTTCCAGGCCGGGCCGTTCCACGCGCTGCCGGGCCACCCCGGCCCGCCCCCCGGCGCCTGCGGCCACGAGGCACCCGACCAGAGATTCGGGTTCCAGGTGTCGACCGGACTGCCCGCCGGGGACAGTGAGACGGTCATGCCGGGCAGGACCGGCAGCAGGCCGAAGGCGGACTGCCGGAGGTTCATGGGGCTGGCGCTGGCCGCCGCGTGGGCGTCCAGCGCCCCGTGCCCGTCGACGAAGGGATTGCCGACCGGACCCGGATCGGTCGTGCCCAGCAGCCGGGCCTTGAGCTGGTCGGGCGTGAGGCCCGGATTGTCGGCCAGCACCAGGGCCGCCGCGCCGCTGGCGATGGCCGCGCTGAACGAGGTGCCGGAGCCGACGAAGTTGCCGGCGCCGATGCGGGCCGAGGGGTTCTCGTTGTAGATCGTCGAGCCCGGCGCGGCCAGGCTGACGACCGAGCGGCCCGAGGTGACCAGGTCGGGCTTGACCCAGCCATCGATCGACGTCGGGCCGGCGCTGCTGAAGTTGGTCATCTCGTCGTTCCCGGTGACCGGCTGGGCCAGGTCGTCCAGGGCGCCGACCGTGATCACCAGCGGGTCGTCACCGGGAGACAGGACGGTGCCGTTGGTGGGCCCGGCGTTGCCGGCCGAGGCGACGACCGCGATGCCCGAGTTCCAGGCCGCCTCGACCGCCAGGTCCAGCGGGTTGATGGTGGTGGACTCGAACGGCCGGAAGCCCATGGACATGTTGAGGACCTGGATGTTGTAGGTCACCCGGTTCTGGATGGCCCACTGCAGGCCCAGGATCAGCCGCACGAGGTCGGTCGTGCCGTCCGCGCCGGCCACCTTGATCGACACCAGGTCCGCGCCCGGCGCCTCGCCCTGGTACTGCCCGCCCGCCGAGGTTCCGTCGCCGGCGATCAGGCCGGCCACGAAGGTGCCGTGGCCGTAGTCGTCCTGGAAGGGATCGTTCTCGCCGGTGAGGTCCACCCCGCCGATCAGGCGTCCGGCGAAGTCGGGCCGCCGGTCGATGCCGGTGTCGAGCACGGCCACGGTGACGCCCTGGCCAGTGTCGCCGTCCGCGGCCAGCTGGTCGGCGCCGGTCTGCTGCAGGAAGTCATCGGACGGCGCGTGCGGGCCGGTCGACTCCACGGTCGACTGGACGGTGACGGAGACGTCCGGGGTGACGGTGATCCCCGGCAGCGCGTCCAGCACCGGGGCCAGCGCGGTGGGGATCGACGCCACCACCCCGTCGATGACCTGGAACCGCGTCAGCACCTTGCCCAGGACATCCAGCACCACGGTCACCGGGCTCAGCAGCCCGGTGGAGGTGACGATGACGCTCTCGGTACTGCTGGCCGACGCCGCCGGGACGCCGACCATGGTGGTGCCGGCTAACGCGCTCGCGACGAGGATCGCGGCCCCGGCCAGCCGCCGCTTGCTCCGCGCGGCCGGCCGCGTTCCGCGGCCGGTTCTCGTTCCGGTCGGCCCAGCTAGCCTCATCCGCGAGCCCTCCCCTGAGTGCCTGCTGCAGATCGAGCCCACCATACGCCGCAATTTGCATCCTGAAACATGAATTTCGCCAAGATCTCATGACCTCGGCGGAATAAAATTCATTATCCTGGCGAAGTCGTGCCAAAGCTGCTCACTCACCGGCCGAAAGCGATGCCCCGGTGTTAGCAGGTGCGTCCGTTATGGGCTAATGCGTAATGCGAGGGAATGGCCGCCGCGTACGGCTGCCAGCAGCGGAC
>JBOHCO010000044.1:0-2975 GCA_050698895.1 Streptosporangiaceae bacterium | reverse complement strand
GCATCCTGGCTGGGCGGCGGACGCAGATCAAGGGCGTGCTGCGGGACCAGAAGCTGATCGGCGGCATCGGCAACGCCTACTCCGACGAGGTCCTGCACGCGGCGCGCATGTCACCGTTCCGGCTGGCCTCCAGCCTGAGCGAGGAAGAGGTCGCCGCGCTGTACGACGTCATCGTGACCACGCTCAGGGATGCGATCGCCCGGTCCGACGGCCTGGCCGCGAGCGACCTGAAGAAGGAGAAGAAGGCGGGCCTGCGGGTGCACGCGCGCACCGGCGAGCCGTGCCCCGAATGCGGCGACACCATCCGCGAGGTGTCCTTCGCCGATTCAGCCCTCCAGTACTGTGCGACCTGCCAGACCGGCGGCAAGCCCCTGGCCGACCGGCGGTTGTCGAGGCTGCTGAAGTGACATGAGCGGCGGCCCCCCTCGGGATGCCGCCGCTCATGCTGCCAGCCTGATCGGGCCACGGGTCAGAACATGACCTTGTCGAGCTTGTTCCAGGTGGCCATCGTGCAGCCGCCGTCAGCGATCGTCTTGCTGACGTGCTTGCCGTACCAGGTGCCCGAGAGGGTGAACGACGGCGCGTTGGCCAGGATCGCCGGGCAGTTGGTGCCCGCGGCCGGACCGGCGAAGGGGTTCTTGATCCCCAGCAGTGCCTTGCACGCGGCGTCGGCGTGCGGATGCGTGCCCCCGGTGGGGTCGCAGCTCAGCGTCCAGTGCTTGGTCGCCTTGCCCGTGGTGCCCATCTCGGTGATGCGGAGAGAGACCTTCGGCTTGGCGGCGGTACCGCTGCCGGAACCGGGGGCCGGGGTGGTCCCGCACGCGGCGATGGCGGCGGTGCCCATGACGGCGATGAGGCTGTTGGCGGCGATGGCCCGAAAACGCGGGCCTCGCGCCCAGGTGCGAGTGGCTAGCTTCATGTCCCTTTGGACGCATGATCCGCGGCGCTGGTTCCGTTCTCTCGCGGTTCACCCGCCACACGGGCCCGTCGTCCCCCTCACGTCGCGTTTTCCCTGCCTGCGGGGCCGCTAGGTGGGAGCATGAGGCCGTGGGGCTCAGGCTGACGGTGGGACGCAGAGACCGGAGGCCCAGTAGGCCCCCGGTCGACGAGACCGCTCGCGCGGTCCTCGAGTGCGCCGCCGACGCCATCATCGCGGTCGGCGCGGACCGGACCGTGAGCGTGTGGAATCCCGCTGCCGAGCGGCTGTTCGGGTGGACGGCCGCTGAGGTCGTGGGCCTGGAGCCGCCGTTCATCCCCGAGGAGCTCACCGCCGAGCACAACGCCGTGCTGGAGCGGGTGGCCAGCGGCGGCCAGGTGTCGTTCGCCACCCGGCGGATCCGCAAGGACGGCGCGCAGCTGGACGTGCGTATCGACGCCAGCGCGCTGCGCGACGCGGCTGGCCGGCTGGCCGGCTGGGTGAGCATCTGCCACCAGACCAGGGACGAGGAGGCGGTCCGGCACTACATGGCCGAGCGGGCTCGGGTGGTGCGCCGGCTCGGCGACGTGGTGGCCGACATGAACGCCCAGCTCGACCTGGAGCCGGTGCTGGACCGGATCGCGGCCAGCCTGCGGGAGCTGACCAGGGCCGACGCGGGCGGGTTCGTGCTCATCGAGGAGGACCAGCTGCGGCTGGTCAGCCTGGACGGGCTGCCCGCGAGCCTGCGCGGGAGAACGGCCGACCTGGCCAGCAGCACCGTCGGCGAGCTCATGCGGTCCGGCAAGACGGTCCTGATGGCCACCGGCGAGTCGGGCCGCTTTGACGACCTGGTCTGGTCGGCGCTGCCCGGCCTGCACACCATCACGCTCAGCCTGTCGCACGTGGGCGGCCGCCCCTTCGGGGCCCTGTACGCGCTGTACAGCGGGCACAAGGTCGGTCACATCGACCTTGAGCTGCTCGAGCTGCTGGCCGGGCACGCCAGCGTGGCCCTGTCCAACGTCACCGCATTCGAGGAAGTGGTCCGGCAGCGCGCGCACGAGCGCGCGGTCATCGACGGCAGCGCCGACGGCATCGCGGTGCTGGACGCGGCCGGCCTGGTCCGCCAGTGGAACCCGGCGGCGCACCTGCTGACCGGGGTCTCGCCGGAGGACGCGACCGGCAAGCCGCCGCCGTTCCCGCTCCCGGAGCCGGGGGCCAAGCTGACCTACCGGCTGCCCGGCGGCCGCTGGATCGACCTGCTGTGCACTGGCCTGGTCGGCCGGGAGGAGCTGGTGCTCGACTTCCGCGACATCACCGCGGCCAAGGAACTCGAGGAGGCCAAGGACCTGTTCCTGGCCACCACCAGCCACGAGCTGCGGACCCCGATCACGGTGGTCCAGGGATTCGCGAGCACGCTGGCCAGCCGCTGGGACAAGCTGGCCGACGCCGACCGGCGCTCCGCCGTGCAGACGATCGCGGACCGCGCCGGGTCGCTGGCCAAGCTAGTCGAGCAGCTGCTGCTGGGGTCCAGGGCCGGCGCCGACCAGCTCACGGTCAACAATGGCCAGTTTGACCTGGGCGGAGTGCTGCGCGGCGCGGCGACCGCGTTCCGCCCGCTGGCCGGCCAGCACGTGCTGGAGGCCGATATTCCCGACGACCTGCCGTCGGCCCACGGCGATCCCATGGCCACCGACAGCATCATCGGGCAGCTGCTGGAGAACGCCTTCAAGTACTCGCCCCAGGGCGGGACGGTCACCATAGCCGCGCGCCGGTCCGCGGACCGGATCGAGGTCACGGTGGCGGACGAGGGCATCGGGATCCCGCCCGCCGACCTGGACCGCGTGTTCGAGCGATTCGTCCAGGGCGAGACCGGCGACCGCCGGCGGTTCGGCGGCATCGGCCTGGGCCTGTACATCGTCCGGCAGCTGGCCAGGGCCCAGGGCGGCGAGGTGGCAGCCGAGGGCCGGCCGTCCGGCGGCACCGTGATGCGGCTGCGGCTGCGGATGACCCCGCCCCTCGCCGGCACTGTCCCGGCGGTCCCGGCCGTCTCGGCCGGCAC
>JBOHCO010000043.1:0-5564 GCA_050698895.1 Streptosporangiaceae bacterium | reverse complement strand
GGTCGCGCCCGACCGGGCGGTGGCGGCGACCGCCGGGGCGGCCCCGGCGCCGGCGGTGGCGAGGGCGGCGGCTAGCAGGCCGTACAGGCCGGCCGCCAGGACTCGGGAACGAGAGACAATCGGTGCTCGGGACATGGCTCCCCCTGGGCGAGCGCGAGTGACAACTCTTCGCCCCTACGCAGCGCGAGCCAGGCCAACAAGACGTGCCATTCAGGTGTCTGGCAGGTAAAACTCCGCCCAACAGCCGTGTCCCAAACAGCCGTGTCCCAAACAGCAGCGATCGCTCACATATGCCGCGGCGTCACTGTCGCCCCTCGGGCCATCGCCTGGGCGGCCGCCTCAGCCTCGTCGTTGATCACGTGCATGACCGCGTTGATCAGCGCCAGGTGGGTGAACGCCTGAGGGAAGTTGCCCAGGTGGCGACCCGACCGCGGGTCGATCTCCTCCGCGTACAGCATCAGCGGGCTGGCGTAGGACAGCACCTTCTCGCACAGGTCACGGGCCCGCCGGTGCTCGCCGATCTCGGCCAGCGCGGACACCAGCCAGAACGAGCAGATGGTGAACGTGCCCTCCTCGCCGGCCAGGCCGTCGTCGGTCTGCGAGATCTGGTACCGCTGCACGAGGCCGTCCCTGGTCAGCTCGTCGCCGATGGCCAGGACGGTGGCCCGGATCCGCGGGTCGTCGGCGGGCAGGAACCGCAGCAGCGGCATGAGCAGCAGCGAGGCGTCCAGCGCCGTGGTGTCGTAGTGCTGGCAGAACACCCCGCGGGTGTCCAGGGCGTTGGCGCAGATGTCGGCGTGGATCTCGTCGGCCGCCTTCTGCCACCGGACGGCGGCGTCGGTGTCCTCGCGGATCCGGGCCAGCCGGGCGCCGCGGTCGGCGGCGACCCAGCACATCAGCTTGGACGAGGTGAAGTGCCGCGGCTCGCCGCGCACCTCCCAGATGCCCCGGTCGGGCTCGCGCCAGTGCTCCAGCGCGTGCTCCACCTGGCGGCGGGCCAGCTGCCAGACCCGCTCGTCGAGCCGGTCCCTGGACTTGGTGTGCAGGTACAGCGAGTCCAGGACGACGCCCCACACGTCGTTCTGCTGCTGGGAGTAGGCCCCGTTGCCGATGCGCACCGGCCGGGCGCCCTGATAGCCGTGCAGGTGGTCGAGCGACTGCTCGCTCAGCCCGCAGCGGCCGTCGATCCCGTAGACGATCTGGAGGTCGCCGCCGTCCCGCTCCACGACCTCGGTCAGGAACGCGAAGTAGTCGCTGGCCTCCCACTCGAAGCCCAGCGTGTACAGGCCCCACAGGGCGAACGTGGCGTCCCGGATCCAGCTGTACCGGTAGTCCCAGTTCCGCTCCCCGTGCGGCGTCTCCGGCAGGGAGGTGGTCGCCGCGGCGGCGATCGCCCCGGTGGGGGCGAACGTGAGGCCCTTCAGCGTCAGCGCGCTGCGGGTCAGGTAGGGGCGCCAGCGATGGTCGGGGAACGAGCCGCGGGCCAGCCAGTGCTGCCAGTGGTGGGCCGTCCAGAGCTGCCGGGCCGCTGCGTCCTCGTAGTCGGCCGGCGGCTTTCTGCTGCCCCAGGACAGGGCGCAGAACCGGGTCTCGCCCTCCTTGAGCCGGGTCCTGGCCCTGGCGCTCGGCCCCTCCAGCCCGATCCGGATGTCCGAGGTCAGGGTCAGCGTCAGGTCCGCGCCCTCCGGGGCGATCACCGCCTGGTGATAGCCCTGCCCGGTGTGATCCCAGCGGCCGCGCTGGCGGCCGTAGTCGAAGGCGGGCTCGCAGTCCATGCTGAGCTGGACGGAACCGTTCATGCAGCGCACGGTGCGCAGCAGGATGTGCTCGGCGTCGTAGTCGGTCGGCGGCCGCCGGTGCGTGCTGCGGTCCCGGTGGTCGTGCCGCCACGGCCCCATCACCAGGCAGTCGCGCACCACCACCCAGCCCTCGCCGCAGTCCCAGCTGGTCTCCAGGACCATGGTGCCGGGCAGGTAGCGCCGGTCGGCCGGGACCGCCATGTCCTCCGGGCCGAACCGGAACCAGCCCGCGTCCCGGTCCAGCAGCGCCCCGAAGATGCTGGGGCAGTCCATCCGGGGCAGGGACATCCACTCCACCGCGCCGCTCGGCGCGACCAGCGCGGTGACCTCGCAGTCGGACAGGAACGCGTAGTCGGCGATCGGCGGATAGGGGGAGAAGTCGTCGTAGTCCTCGCCGAACTCCCGCCCTGGCCCGTCGAACCCGAGCCCCAGCCCGAGCCCGGGGACGGAAAGCTGCCCGGCCCCCATGAGATTGCCCTCCCAGCGCAGGCCGTCGCCGTGTGCGCCGGCGTCTACCGCCACGCTAGTCGGCCCGGTCTCGGCCTGCTTGCGCCCGGCCTGCCTGGCCTTGGCCTGCCCGGCCCCGGCTGCCGCCCCGGTGCCGCCGCCAGCCCCGGTGCCGCCCGATCCACCAGCCGCGGCCGTCTCATGCCCCGTCATCCGCTGTTCTCGCCTCCTTTACCCGCACGCTACCCGCGCTTCGGTTGTTCTGGTGATATTCCGCCCGAGAGCACGCACATAGGACACCAGGGCGGTGCTGGTCCGGAGGGGGGCAACCCCCGCGAGACCCCCGCCGGGTGCCTGGCCCTGCTCTCGCCTCCGCCCGAACCTCACCCGTCGTCAGTTCCCCCTGGACGGGCGGGGAATGACAAATCTGGCGTCCGGGTTTCCGCCTGCAAGGACAGATGGGGACACTAGGTGCACCGTTTGCGGAAGGAAACACCATGGCAGACAGCGCAGGCACCGGCGTCAGTGACTCGCCGGCAGGATCAGAACTGCGTCCCCTCCAGATCGAGGCCAACGGCATCAACGTGATCAGCGACGCGCAGCGCAAGGGCCGCCCGCGTGACCTGTTCTGGCCGTGGTTCGCGGCCAACGTCTCGGTGCTCGGCCTGAGCTACGGCTCCTTCGTGCTCGGCTTCGGCATCTCCTTCGGCCAGGCTCTGGTCGCCGGGCTGGTCGGCATCGTGGTGTCGTTCCTGCTCTGCGGGTTCATCGCGGTGGCCGGCAAGCGGGGCTCGGCGCCCACCATGGTGCTCGGCCGCGCCGCCTTCGGGGTGCGCGGCAACAAGCTGCCCTCGGTCATCTCCTGGCTGCTCACCGTCGGCTGGGAGACCGTGCTGATCATCCTGGCCACCCTGGCCACGGCCACCGTGTTCGACCGGCTGGGCTGGGGCGGCGGCACGGCCACCAAGGTGATCGCGCTGATCGTGGTGACCGCGCTGACCATCTTCGGCGGGGTCATGGGCTTTGACCTGATCATGCGGATGCAGTCGATCATCACGATCGTGACCGGGGTGCTGACCATCGCGTTCATCGTGCTGGTCGCCGACAAGATCCACTGGCACGCGGTCGCGGCCATCCACTCCGGCTCGCCGGAGAAGCTCATCGGGGCGCTGGTGTTCATGATGACCGGCTTCGGGCTGGGCTGGGTCAACGCCGCCGCCGACTACTCCCGCTACCTGCCCCGGCGCTCCTCGGGCCGGGGGGTGGTCTGGTGGACCGCCATCGGCTCGTCGGTCGCGCCGATCGTCCTGCTGATCTTCGGGCTGCTGCTGGCCGGCTCGTCGGCCAGCCTGAGCAGCGCCATCGGTGCCGACCCGATCGGCGCGCTGACCACCCTGCTGCCGACCTGGTTCCTGGTGCCGTTCGCCATCGTCGCAGTGCTCGGCCTGGTCGGCGGCTCGGTGCTGGACATCTACTCCTCGGGCCTGGCCCTGCTCACGCTGGGGCTGCGGATCCCGCGCTACGCCGCCGCTGCCATCGATGGCGTGGTCATGATCCTGGGCACCATCTACGTCGTGTTCATCGCCAAGAACTTCCTCAACCAGTTCGAGGGGTTCCTGATCACCCTGGGCGTGCCCATTGCCGCCTGGTGCGGAGTCATGCTGGCCGACATCGCGCTGCGCCGCCGCGACTACTCCGAGACCGACCTGTACAACCCGGCCGGCCGCTACGGCGACGTGCGGGTCGGGCCGCTGGCCCTGATCGTGATCGGCACCGCGGTCGGCTGGGGCCTGGTGACCAACACCTACGCGGGCTGGCTCACCTGGCAGGGCTACCTGCTCGGCCCGCTGGGCCTGGGCGGCAAGGCGGGCGCCTGGGCCTTCGCCAACCTGGGCGTCCTGGTCGCCCTGGTGATCGGCTTCGTCGGCATGCTGGCCATCGGCCGCCCGGCCATCCGCGCCCAGGAGTCCATGCCCGCCGACGCCAGGGCCACGGTCCAGGCGTGAGCCCCGGAATTCTCCCTAACAAGGGCCACCACCTGGCCGTCATCGACATGCAGCGGGTGTTCGCTGAACCCGACAGCCCGTGGCTGGCGGCGCGGTTCGCGGAGGTGGTGGACCCGGTCCGGCGGCTGGTAACGGCGTTCGGGGACCGGGTGACGTTCACCAGGTTCGTGGCCCCCGAGGAGCCGGCCGGGGCCTGGCAGCGCTATTACGAGCAGTGGCCATTCGCGCTGCTGCCGCCCCAGGCCCCGATCTACGACCTGGTCAGCGATTTCGCCCCGGCCCGGACGCTCGATACCACCACGTTCGGCAAGTGGGGTCCCGAGTTGGCCCAGGCCGTCGGCGACGGCGGGCTGGTGCTGGCCGGGGTGTCCACCGACTGCTGCGTGCTGTCGACCGCGCTGGCCGCCGCCGACGCCGGCGTCGGCGTCCAGGTGGTGGCCGACGCCTGCGCCGGGGTCAACGACCACACCCACCGCCAGGCCCTGGACATCATGCGGCTGTACAGCCCGCTGGTCGAGGTGATCACGCTGGCCGACATCCTCGGCCCGCCCGGCTCGTGACCATTTCGCGGTCCATGACCGGGGCCGGGCCGTGACCACCGGGGCCGGGCGCCCGTCACGGGCCGCCGGGCGCCCGTCACGGGCCGCCGGGGCACGGGCTGCCGGGGCCCGGGCTCTGGGGGAACGGGCGGCCGGGGCACGGGCTCTGGGGGAACGGGCTGCGGGGGAACGGGCTGCGGGGGCACGCGCTCTGGGGGCACGCGCTCTGGGGGCACGCGCTCTGGGGGCGCTGTACGGACTGGCCATCGGCGACGCGCTGGGCATGCCGACTCAGTCGCTGCCCCGCGCCGCCATCGTGGCCAGCCACGGCCCGCTGGTCAGCGGCTTCGAGCCCGGCCCGGCCGGCCATCCGCTGGCCGCCGGGCTGCCCGCGGGCACGGTGACCGACGACACGGAGCAGGCCGTGCTGCTCGGCCGGCTGCTGGTGGAGGGACTCGGCGAGATCGACGCGGCCGAGCTGGCCCGGCGGCTGGTGGCCTGGGAGGACCAGATGCGGGCCCGCGGCTCGCTGGACCTGCTCGGGCCATCCACCCGGCGGGCCATCGCCGCGCTGCTGGCCGGCGAGCCGCTGGCCGAGGCCGGCCGACTGGGCACCACCAACGGCGCCGCCATGCGGATCACGCCGGTCGGCATCGCGGTCCCCGCGACCGACCTGGACCTCCTCGTCGATCACGTGGTGGCGGCCAGCCAGGTGACCCATCACACCGGCGTGGCCCTGGCCGGGGCTGCCGCGGTCGCCGCGGCGGTCAGCG
>JBOHCO010000042.1:0-2090 GCA_050698895.1 Streptosporangiaceae bacterium | reverse complement strand
CGGTCCAGGTGCGCCTGCCGGCCGACATGGTCGCGACCGGCGCCCGGCCCTGGAACGGCGCCAGCAGGCTCGAGGCCACCGGCGGGCGGAATACCGGGCGAGATAACGGTGCCTCGGCCGTGGCGGCCGACCCGCATCACTCGGCGCCGCAGCTCACGGCCGGGCAGGTCGCCACCGGGGACCGCGCCCCGGACGCCGCGCTGACCCTGGGCGCGCCCGTGCCGGCCCCGGCCCCGGATGACTCCCCCGCACCGGACGACTCCCCCGTAACGACGGGCCCGCTGCCCATCTTCGACTCCGTCCAGTCCGCGCTGCCCCGGCGCGTCTCGCGGGCCAGCTCGCTCGCCCCCGCCCCGGCTGACCGCGAGCCGCCGCCCGCGCCCTCGCCCGAGTCCGCGCGGGCCGGCCAGCGGCGGCTGGCCAGCTTCCAGCAGGGCTCCCGCCGCGCGCGGGCCACGGCGCAGCTCGAACGCGAGGCGGACCCGCCCGCCGAGGGCGAGTGACCGGGGAGCTCGTGGATCCGGGCCCCGATCCGCCGGACTCCGCCCAGCTCGTCTCGGACCTGGCCGAGCGCGTGCCCGAGGTCCGGCACGTGCTCGTGGTGTCCGCCGACGGCGTCCCGCTGGCCGCCTCCCGTGACACCCCGGCCGGGCGCCTCGGGCAGCTCGCCGCGATCACCTCGAGCCTCATCAGCCTGGCCGCCGGCACGGCCCGGATCCTCGACAGCGGGGGCGTCACCCAGGCCGTCGTCGTCATGGAACAGGGCACCTTCGTGATCATGGCCGTCGACGCCGGGGCGAGCCTGGCCGTGCTCACCACCGCCGCCGCCGACCTGGATCAGGTCGCCTACGAGATGACCATGCTGGTCGACCGCTCCGCCGCCGTCCTCACCTCGCCGGCCCGCGGCATGGCCGCTGACGATGACTCCGGCGGCAGGAGCTGAGCCGGCGCGCACGCTCCTTGAGGTGAGCCAGCGCGCACGCTTCTTGAGGTGAGCCAGCGCGCACGCTTCTTGCTGTTATCAGGATGGCCTGGCAGCGATGGCATCCAGCAGCGCCGCCGTCTCCCCCGGCGCGGCCAGCATCAGGTCGTGCCCGCAGGGCAGCTCGTGCGTCTCCCAGCCGGCCGCCACCGCGTGGTCAAACGACGGCCGCAGGCTGGCCAGCGGCGGCCGGGTGTGGTTGATGTAGGCCCGGCGGACCCGGTCCAGGGCCGCCGGGTCGAACTCGACCGGGTCGGTCGTGCAGCGCAGCGGGAAGTCGGTCAGCCGCGGGCCGACCAGCGAGCGCAGCCCGGGGTCGGTGATCCCCCACTGCTCCAGGAACGCCGGCGAGGCCGGCACCCGCCAGCCGTCGCCGTCCGACGCGGCCACCTCCCGGTACCGCCGCGCGACCGCGGGCGGCTCGACGTCCAGCAGGCACAGGCCCGGCGCCGCGATGAACGCGGCCAGGTAGGTCACCGAGGCCAGCCGGCCCGCCGCCCGCTCCGCGACCGGCCCGGCCAGCACCCCGGCGTAGCTGTGCAGCACCAGGTGCACGTCGTGCAGGTCCTCGAACCACAGCAGCTCGGCCAGGTCGGCGACGTGCGTCGCGATCCCGACTTCCGGCGTCAGCCCCTGGCGCCGGTCACCCTGGCCGGTCAGCGTCGGCGCGTGCACCTCATGCCCGCCGGCCGTCAGCCGCTCGCGCACCTCACGCCAGCACCAGCCTCCGTGCATGGCCCCGTGGACCAGGACAAAGGTCGCCACCCCCGGCTCCCCGCTCAGCCTTCTGGCTGGTCAGTGCCCGCTGACTGATCAGCGCCCGCTGACTGATCAGTGCCTGATGGCGGCCGGATCAGCGTGCTGATGCCGTCAAGGACGCGCTGGAGGCCGAACTCGAAGGCGCGGGCCGGGTTGTAGGCGGCCCGGTGGTGCTCTCCGGCCGCCGCGCCGACCCGGGCGGCGACCGGGTAGCGGCGCGGGTCGAAGACCTGGCTCAGCCAGGGCGCGGCGGCCGCCCACCAGGTCTCGTCGTCGATGCCGGTCGCCTGCTGCACGCCGGCAGCGTCCACCGCCCCGCGCGCCGCACCCTGCACGTAGTCGTTGATGA
>JBOHCO010000041.1:0-2476 GCA_050698895.1 Streptosporangiaceae bacterium | reverse complement strand
GCCGGGGACAGGTAGGCGTCGGGCAGGTCGACGTACTTGCCGACCAGCGCGATGGTGACCGACCGCGCGGGCCGGTGCACCCGGCGCAGCAGCTCGTCCCAGTCGCTCCAGTCCACGTCGCGGAAGGACAGCCCCAGCCGGCGCACCACGTAGGCGTCCCGGCCCTCGCTGTGCAGGACCTTGGGGATGTCGTAGATCGACGGCGCGTCGGGCGCGGAGACCACGGCCTCCTCGTCCACGTCGCACATCAGGCTGACCTTGCGCTTCAGCCCCGCGCTGATCGGCCGGTCGGACCGGCAGACGATCGCGTCGGGCTGGATGCCGATGCTGCGCAGCGCGGCCACCGAGTGCTGGGTCGGCTTGGTCTTGAGCTCGCCGGACGGCCCGATGTACGGCAGCAGGGACACGTGCAGGAAAAAGCACCGGTCCCGGCCGATCTCGTGCCGGATCTGGCGGATCGCCTCCAGGAACGGCTGCGACTCGATGTCGCCCACCGTGCCGCCGACCTCGGTGATCACCACGTCGGTCTCCGGGCCGCCCATGGCCAGGATGCGCGCCTTGATCTCGTTGGTGATGTGCGGGATGACCTGGACGGTATCCCCCAGGTAGTCGCCGCGCCGCTCCTTGGCGATCACGCTGGAGTAGATCTGGCCGGTCGTCACGTTGGCCGAGCCGGGCAGGCGGATGTCCAGGAAACGCTCGTAGTGGCCCACGTCGAGGTCGGTCTCCGTGCCGTCGTCGGTGACGAAGACCTCGCCGTGCTGGAAGGGGTTCATGGTGCCAGGGTCGACGTTCAGGTACGGGTCGAGCTTCTGCATGTTGACCCGCAGGCCGCGCAGCTTCAGCAGCCTGCCGATGCTGGAAGCGGTGAGGCCCTTGCCCAGGCTGGAGGCGACTCCCCCGGTAACGAACAGGTGCCGGGTACTGACCGGCCGTGATGCATGTGGCATCGCCAAGGCATAGCTCCCGTGGTCAGTGCCGACGGGAAAACCCGCCGGTCCACGGGATCTCAGGATATCAGGCCGCAGGCCCTGGACATGGACAGACGCGCGGCACCGGTCCGGTCACTATTCGGTCAGCTCGTCCGGCCGTAACGCGACCGGGGTCCGGGCATGCTCGTCCGCGGCCCGCTGGGCGGTCTTGTTCTCGCTCGCCTCCCCGAACCGGGCCAGCGCCACGGCGCAGAACACGGCCAGGATGAAGCCCACGGCGGCGATCTCCTCCAGGCCCGGCCGGGTCGAGTCGCCCAGCAGCAGCACGCCCACCACGGCCGGCGGCATGGTCTCGGCCAGCACCACGGCCGCCGTGGCCACCGTCACGCTGCCGCCGTCCAGCGCCGTCGCGTACAGCATGAACGAGACAATCCCGGCCGCGGCCAGCGTGTAGGTGGCCGGGTCCTTGACCAGCTGGCCGGGCGAGAAGCTGGGCAGGATCCGGGCCGAGACCGCCAGCACGGCGTAGCCCAGTCCGGCGATGGCCCCCACCACCGGCGTGCGGTAGGCGTTCGGCAGCCGGGCCGCGGCGACCCCGGCCACGGCCACGCCCGCCACCGCCACGATCAGCCCGAGCTTGAACGCGAACCCGACCCGCGTCGCGCCCTCGGCCCCGGCCGAGGAGCCCAGCAGGCCCACGCCGACGACCACGCCGGTGACCGCCAGCCACTCGCGCAGGCTCAGCCGCACGTGCATGAGCCAGGCCGCGCACACGGCCGTCACGGCCAGGTTGGAGGCGATGATGGCCTGGACCGCGAACAGCGGCAGCCGGCTGAGCGCCACCAGCTGGCCGACGAAGCCGATGAGGTCGATGCCGATGCTGGCCACGAACGGCCATTGCCGCAGCATCCGGACCAGGAGGCCGGGGTCGAGGCCGGGACCGGACTCGCCGGGCTCCACCGGCGGCCGGTGGCTGGCCGACCGGACGGCGATCGCCTGCATGACCGCAGCAACCCCGTAGCAGAGAGCTGACACCAGAGCGGCGACCAGGCTCTCTAGCATGTTTCTGACCCTACGCCGCCCGGAAGCCTGGTGTTTGCCCGGTACCTGCTGACCATGGCCGTGGCGGGCGGCCTGGCAGCCAGGCCAGGCTTAACATACCCGGTGAACATCATCCTAAACATCTTCTAATTCATATAACGGGCATCTGGGCCCGCCGGACTCGTCAACGCTCACCCGGTCCGGCCCTTCGGCTGCGATAGCCCGTGGCCCCTCGACCGCGCGGCCACCCGAGCTCGCTTAGGCTGCTCCGCACTCCCCGGCCTGCGGCCCCCGCGAGCCGCCCTGGCCCTCGGCCCCGGCCCCGCCCGCTCAGCCTCCAGCAGCTCGTGGGTGTCCCGTTGAGTACCTCCCGGGGTACGCGGCGGGACACCCGCGGCGACTCGCGGCCCCCGCTGCCTGGCCCCGCACCCCGTGAACCCCTCGCCCCCTCAACTCACCCCGCGCCACAGTCGTCTCCAGGCGCCGGGTGATCAAGGTCGTGG
>JBOHCO010000040.1:0-1995 GCA_050698895.1 Streptosporangiaceae bacterium | reverse complement strand
CGACATGCGGGCCGCCGTCATTTGTTAATGGAATTAATCCCAGTGACCGGCCAGGGCGGGCCGGACCTGGTCGGCGTAGGCGTCGAAGGCGGCCGTCATCTCCTCCGCGCCCAGGGTCGTCCCGGCCTGCCAGTCCCGGTTGGCCAGGAACACCAGCGCGCCAATCACGGCGGCCAGCACCCGGGGCCGCCGGTCGGTGGCGGGATCGACGCCCTCGCGCCGGGCCAGCACCGCGATGATCTCGTCGTCGTGGTCGTGGACGAAGCGCAGGTAGGCGGCCAGCAGCGCCGGGGTGGCGTCGATCATCTGCATCGCCGACAGGTAGGTCGGCAGGGCCTCGGCGCCGCCGGGGACCTGGCGCAACGACAGGTGGAAGGCGCTGCGGGCGGCGGTGAGCGGGTCCTCCTCGCTGGGCCGGGCGGCCAGGGCCGCGGCGAACGCGGCCTGCCCGTCCCGGACGAAGGACAGCACCAGGTCCTCCTTGCTGGCGAAATAGCGGAAGAAGGTCCGCTCGGAGACGTCGACCGCGTCGGTGATCCCCCGGACGGTGGTGTGGTCGTAGCCCCGGGCGGCGAACAGCTCCATGGCCGCCTCGATCAGGGCCTCCCTGGTGCGCTGCTTCTTGCCCTGGCGGCGGCCCGGCCCGTCCCCGTCCGGGGCGAGGGCCGCCTCAGGCGACGTGATCTGATGATGTTCGCGCTGTTCGGGGCCATGTTCTTCATGACGTTCTTCCTGGAGAACGTGCACGGCCTGGACCCGGTCGGCGCGGGCGTGCACCTGCTGCCGATGACCGCCATGCTGATCATCGGCGCCCTCGTGAGTAACACCCGCACCGCGGCCTGTGGTCAGTTCGGATTGCGGTCGCGGTAGATGAGGAGGAGGCCACGTCGTCGTCGGGGGCGTGGCCGACGTGCCGGATCACCTCATCACCGACGCGGGCGACCAGGGTGGCGGGATCGCTGGGGGCCCGCACGGCGGCGCAGTCCGGCAGCGGGAAGAACGTGCCCGCCCGGTTGCGCGCCTCGGCTACCCCGTCGGTGTAGAGAGCCCCTGGTCACCGGCGCCGAACGGGATGGTGACCGGGATCCGCGGCTCGCCGGTGAGAGGGCCCAGGCCGAGCGGCAGGCTGCCCGGGCCCAGGTCGGCGAGCCGGGGCGGCGCGGTCCCGAGCAGGAGCGGCGGCGGGTGGCCGCAGCTGAGCAGCTCGAGCTTGGCGGAGTCGGCGCTGACCTCGGCCAGGATGGCGGTGACGAACTGCTCCTCGCCGGGCTGGCGGGCCAGGCTGGCCTCGATCCGCCGGGCGATCGCGGCCAGGCTGTCCTCCTCGTATGCGGCCTCGCGGAACACGCCGAGCACCGCCGCCGCGGTGTGCAGCGCGGGCAGCCCCTTGCCCTCGGCGTCGCCCACCACCAGGCGGACCCGGCCGGGCGTGCTCACCACCTCGTACAGGTCACCGCCGACCCGGGCGCCGGAGGAGGCGGCGGACAGGTAGCGGGCCGCGAGGCGGACCGGCCCGGCCCGCTCGGGCACCGGCCGCAGCAGCACCTGCTGGGCGGCGTCGGCGACCAGCCGGACCTGGGCCAGTTCGTGGTCGCGGCGCTGGCGAGCCCGGCTGGCCAGCGCGCCGGCGGCGGTGACGCCGGCCACCGCGGCCAGCGACACCGCGGCCGGGTGGCGGCCGGCGGTGAGATCGGCGCGCAGCAGCAGGCACGTGCCCAGGGCCGCCCCGCCCGCGGTCAGGGTGTAGCGCGGCCCGCCGATGGCGGCGGCGACAGCCGGGCCGACGGCCAGCAGCATTCCCCAGCCGGGCCCGAGGCCCGACCGGGCCAGGCCGATCGCGGCGATCAGCGCGAACGGCAGCACCAGCAGGGCCAGCCCGCCGCGGGTCACGGCCGCAGTGGTCACGGCACGGCGGGGGACGGCACGGCCGGGGACGGCACGGCCGGGGACGGCACGGCCGGGGACGGCACGGCCGGGGACCAGGCGGTGCCGGCC
>JBOHCO010000039.1:0-4080 GCA_050698895.1 Streptosporangiaceae bacterium | reverse complement strand
GGGTATATGACGGTTCCACGTGCTGCTGTGGTCCTTACGCGTCGAAGCCCTTGCGGTGACCATGGTAGGAGTCGGAGCGAGCCGATGGAGGGCGCGGTGGACATCCGGTCAGCGCAGTACCTGGCCTGGCAGAACAAGCTGGCCAGGGGTTCAACACCGCCGACGTGCCGCTGGAGTTCTGCCTGCTGAACGGTGAGGTCGCGGAGGCGTTCGACGCCTGGCGTAAGAGCCGGCCAGAGGTGGGCGAGGAACTGGCCGACATTGCGATCTTCCTGCTCAGCCTGGCCGAGATGGTAGGCGTCGACCTGCAGGACGCGGTCGAGGCGAAGCTGGCCGCCAACGAAGCTCGTGTCTACCGCCGGCTGCCCAACGGGTCGCTCGTGAAGGACACGACCGCCGGATCGTAGGGACTATGCCGCAGCAACACGGCAGCAAAGTCATTCGGGGTCACATTCCCATTTGTCAGGCAGACGCCGCTACCCGACCGCGTATTTCACGATCGCTGACGGCACTGGGTGGCTGGCTTGCCGGGGTGCCAGGGCTTCGATCCGGTCGGCAATGTTACGCATTTGATGCAGGAGCGGAGCAGGCGCAGCGTCGAGGACAACGGCATGGCAGATTAGCTCAATGCCAGCCTGGCGGACGACATGGCGGGCAGGCTGCTCATTCCCTTGTGCGTAGACCAGGTGGCCCGTTCGCAAGCCTAGGACCGTGCAATAGGCGAGCAGCTGGTACAGATCGGCATTTGGGTAGCCGGCCGGCTTCTCCGCCTTGTACTTCGCGTCGATGACGGCCATTGGCGTTCCGCCGACCTTCCACACGATGTCCGGGCGCAGGGTCACGCGGCCGGCCTCATCGAGCTTGTACCCACCCTGCGCGTCCACCCGTCCGCCGTACTCCCCGGACAGTGCCTCCCGCAGCGTCACCGTGACGAAGTCCTCGAACAGCGCCGGCATGTCCAGCAGGAAGCCGTTCACGGCCACGCCGCCGGACCCGTGCTCGACCGACGTCGCACCAAGGATCAGTTCCGCGACGCGCAGCGCGGAGTGGTACCGGGCATTGAGGCGGGTCGGCTGCCAGCCCGGTACGGGATCTCCGCGCCTGAGCGAGGTCACGTCGGCGAAGCCGCGCAGCAGGCGGCGCAGCATCCGTCTCGCCTCGTCGTTCACGCCGGGCACGGCGAGCATCCGCTCCAGGGCGGTACGCAGGATCTGGTTCTCCGGGATGTCGACCGTGAACTCGTCGTGCCTGATCTCCAGCGGGAGCGGAAGGCCGTGGTGGCGATGCAACTGCTCGGCCTCGCGCAGCCTGCCCCGCAGCACCAGCGCGCTTTCCTCGACGACCACGTAGCCGGGCAGCAGGCCCTGGCGAACTGCCTGGTCGGCCTGGCGCCAGAAGACCTGCGCGATCACCGGAACCAGGTCGGCGGCCTCCGGAACCTGCACCGGATCGGCCAGCCAGGCCGGACCGTGCCGTGAGTAGCCGGCCAGGAACAGCAGCCGGCGGATCGGCACCTTCGGCCTGATCCGGACCTCGACGCTGCCGATCCGGGCCGCGCCGACCTGGCCGGCCGGGCCGACCAGCCAGTTCCCCGCGCGATAGGGCGAGGGAACCGCGGTGACCACCCTGGACGCCGCCAGCAGGCGGCCCTCGCCCGGCGTGAGCGGCAGCTCGGTGGCAGGCCCGGTCTCGTCCAGCTCAATGACAGTCACGTCGTGGCGGGTCCACCGGCGGTCCCGGCGGCGAGGGAGCGACGCAGGCTCGGCAGGCCATACCGCTCACCGAGATCATCCTGACCGTAGAAGAGGTCTTCCAGCAGCGGCATGATCGAGTACTGCCAGACCCGGTCCAGCCCATCGGCTCGGTCGTAGATCCGCTGGTCCATCAGGTAGGACGGGCCGATCACCGCGTCCGCGTCCTCAATGCGGCGGTTCAGCTCGTCCAGCAGCAACGCTGCCTCATCCGGCCGCCCATGGCGGTCCAGCCACCGGCCGAGCAGTCCCCGCACCGGCGGGATGCGCGGATCCAGCTCGACGAACGCGAACCGGCGGCGCATGGCCGTGTCGATCCGGGCGATCGACCGGTCGGCCGTGTTCATCGTCCCGATGATGAACAGGTTCGGCGGGAGGGTGAACTCCTTGTCCGGGGAGTACTGCAGGCTGATCGACTCGTCCCGGTACTCCAGCAGGAAGTACAGCTCACCGAAGACCTTGGCCAGGTTCGTCCGGTTGATCTCGTCAATGATCAGGATGTAAGGCGTGCTCGGATTGGCCGCCGCCACCTCAGCGAAGTCGCGGAACGGCCCGGCGCGGAGCGTGAACGTCAGCGTGCCGCTGCCACCCGGCTCGGGCCGGTACCCCTCGAAGAAGTCCTCGTAGGTGTACGAGGGGTGGAACTGGACCAGCTTGACCGAGCCGTCGTCGGTGAGCTGCCGGGCCAGCCGCGTAGCGAGATAGGTTTTCCCGGTACCCGGCGGCCCGTACAGGATGATCTGCTTGCGCTCCCAGAGCAGGTCACCAATCTTGCCGAGTTCCGCCTGGTCCATCAGCAGGCTCTCGGCTACCGCCTCGGAAACCGGGTGGAAGGCCAGAGACCGCCTGGCGGGCTCAGGATGCGGAACCGGCGTCGGCGTCTGCGCGGGAACCACCCGGATAAGATCCATAACAAGGTCGTAGGCCTCGGTCAGGTCCACCACATAGGCCTGGCTCTGCAGCAGCGCCGGGACCGGTGCCGCGAGCTGGCTGCCGTCAATCGGGTAAGCGGCGTTGAGCCACTTCACGCCGCGCCGCAGGTTAGCGTGCGGCGCAGCGTCGGCGAACCGTGCCGGGCCAGTTACCTCGCCGATGTAGACCTCGCCCCGCAGCGTGGTCAGCACCAGGCTGCCGACGCGCAGCTGACGCAGGAACCGGTCCAGCTCCTCCAGACGCTGACCGCGGTAGGCGTATGACTTGTGCTGGTAGGCGGCCTCGACGGCCCGCTTCAGTTCGTCCTTGTCAGTGCCGGGGTCGAGCCCGCCGAGCTGTGAAGCGCTGAGCGAGACGAACCCGTCCCGGAGCCAGTCCGGCACCAGGTTGTAGCCGTCAACGTTGGATCCCCGCACCATCCACGCGCGCCCGGCCGGAGCTGGCCCATCATCGGCCTCGAGTGCCTCGGTGGAGAGCAGCTCCTTCAGTACCTCGGCCGTCAGCCGCTGCTCCTGGCTGGCCCGGCCGTCCGCATCGAACTCAATGCCCTCACTCGCCAGCCGCGCGGCCAGGTCGGTGCCGCGGTAGCTCGCGTTGAGCATGCCCTCGTGCGGAATGCTGCCGTCAGCGTTCAGGACGCGGTAGGCCCCGTTGAGCCGCACCTTGCCGGAGGCCAGGAAGTCGGCGACTTCCTCCGGCGTCGAGTCGGCGAGCCGGGCCAGGTCATCCTGGGCGGTCCAGGATCCCGGCCCCACCAGCCCGAGGGTCCGCGCCAGGAACTGCTGGAACTCGCCCAGGTTCTCCTGCGCCTGCTTGCGTCGCAGGTCGATCTCGCGGTAGCGCCTGGTCAGCTCGGCGTACAGCTCTTCATCTGTTGGAAATGCGTCGAGCGCATCGAGACCGGCCTCAGTGATCGTCCAGCCGCCGAGCTTGCTCATCCAGCCGAGCGTCGTAGCGTTGCCGGTCGAGAACCGGACGGCGACGTCCCAGCGTGGCTGGCCGCTGCTGTACTCGTCCAGCTCATCCGGCGTCAGGGCCACATGCTCCGATACATCTCGTAGTACCTCGCGGACCGGCATGGGCCTCGTGGCGTCGCGCAAGACCTCCAGCGTGGTCCGGAGAAGCAGGCCATACCGGACCACGAGCTGTGCCACGTCTGCGCCTCCTGATCATGCCTCGCGACTGGCCGGATGACGTCGGCCCGACGTCAGCACTGGCCCGGCAGCGCGCCTGGGAAAACGTCGACATCGGCCAGGATCAGCCTGTGCCGCCCATCATTACACCGAAACCTAAGGTGGTGGCCCATGCTCGGGGAGTGTGTCATGGCTGAAGAATCGGGCCAGAATGACAGTGATGGCAGCGATAATCCGGAAGGGGGTGAGCAGCCATGATCAGC
>JBOHCO010000038.1:0-2434 GCA_050698895.1 Streptosporangiaceae bacterium | reverse complement strand
TGACCCGACTACTCCAGGAGTGATCATGACCGGCTCTGGTACCCAGGGAATCAAGACCGTCCTGCATCCCGTTACCGACCTGGACAAGGCCAAGGCGGTGTACACCGCGCTGCTCGGGCTGCCGCCGCAGCACGACGCGCTCTACTACGTCGGCTACGACACCGAGGGCCAGCACATCGGGCTGGTGCCGGGCGGGGCATCGCAGGGCATGACCTCGCCGGTGGCTTACTGGCACGTGGCCGACATCGAGGCCAAGCTGGCCGAGGTGACCGCGGCCGGCGGGACCGTCAAGGACGCCCCGCGCGACGTCGGCAACGGCCGCCTGGTGGCCACGTTCACCGACCCCGACGGCAACGTCCTGGGCGTGCTCCAGGATCAGTGAGCGCCCGGCGATCAGGTAGACAGGGACCGGGCGGGCCGGGCTGGCGGCCGCCCGACGGATGGAGACAGGTGAGCATGGCCACGAGGACGGACACGCAGGCGCGCGGCATGCCGACCGCCGACAGCCACGAGCTGATCCGCGTGCACGGCGCGCGCGAGAACAACCTCAAGGACGTCAGCGTCGAGCTGCCGAAGCGCCGCCTGACGGTGTTCACCGGCGTGTCCGGCTCGGGCAAGAGCTCCCTGGTGTTCGACACCATCGCCGCGGAGTCGCAGCGGCTGATCAACGAGACCTACAGCACCTTCGTGCAGGGCTTCATGCCGACGCTGGCCCGGCCCGACGTCGACGTGCTCGAGGGGCTGACCACCGCGATCATCGTGGACCAGCGGCGGATGGGGTCTGACCCGCGGTCGACGGTCGGCACCGCCACGGACGCCAACGCGATGCTGCGGATCCTGTTCAGCCGCCTCGGGAAGCCGCGCATCGGCTCGCCCCAGGCGTTCTCCTTCAACGTCGCCTCGATCAGCGGGGCGGGCGCGGTCGCGTTCGAGCGCGGCGGGAAGACCGTCAAGGAGCGGCGCAGCTTCAGCATCACCGGCGGCATGTGCCCGCGCTGCGAGGGCCGGGGCATCGTCTCCGACATCGACCTCGGCCAGCTGTTCGACGAGTCCAAGTCCCTGGCCGAGGGCGCGATCACCGTCCCCGGCTACACCGGGGGCGGCTGGAACACCCGGCTCTACGCCGAGTCGGGCTTCTACGACCGGGACAAGCCGATCCGCAAGTTCACCAAGCAGGAGCGGCACGACTTCCTGTACCACGAGCCGGTGCGGAAGAAGATCGCGGGCATCAACATGACCTACGAGGGGCTGGTCCCGCGGATCTCCAGGTCGATGCTGTCCAAGGACAAGGAGGCCATGCAGCCGCACATCCGGGCGTTCGTGGAGCGGGCGGTCACCTTCACCGCGTGCCCCGAGTGCGACGGCACCCGGCTCACCGAGGCGGCCCGCTCCTCGAAGATCAAGGGCGTCAGCATCGCCGACGCCTGCGCCATGCAGATCAGCGACCTGGCCGGGTGGGTCGACGGCCTCGGCGAGCCGTCGGTGGCCCCGCTGCTGGCCGCGCTCCGCCAGACCCTGGACTCGTTCGTGGAGATCGGCCTGGGCTACCTCAGCCTCGACCGGCAGTCGGGCACGCTGTCGGGCGGCGAGGCGCAGCGCACCAAGATGATCCGCCAGCTCGGGTCGTCGCTGACCGATGTCACCTACGTCTTCGACGAGCCGACCATCGGGCTGCACCCGCACGACGTCCAGCGGATGAACGACCTGCTGCTGCGGCTGCGCGACAAGGGCAACACGGTGCTCGTCGTGGAGCACAAGCCCGAGGTGATCGCGATCGCCGACCACGCCGTGGACCTCGGCCCGCGCGCGGGCACCGACGGCGGCGAGGTGGTGTTCGAGGGCACCGTCAGGGGGCTGAGGGCCAGCGGCACCCTCACCGGCCGTCATCTGGACGACCGGGCGGCCCTCAAGGAGAAGGTCCGCGCGGCCGGCGGCGCGCTGGAGGTCCGCGGGGCCGCCGAGCACAACCTGCGCGACGTCGACGTCGACATCCCGCTCGGCGTGCTGACCGTCATCACCGGCGTCGCGGGCTCCGGCAAGAGCTCGCTCGTGCAGGGCTCGATCTCCGGCCGCGAGGGCGTGGTGTCCATCGACCAGGCCGCGATCCGCGGATCGCGGCGCAGCAACCCGGCCACCTACACCGGCCTGCTGGACCCGATCCGCACCGCGTTCGCCAAGGCCAGCGGCGTGAAGCCGGCGCTGTTCAGCGCCAACTCCGAGGGCGCCTGCCCGAACTGCAACGGCGCCGGGGTCATCTACACCGACCTGGCCATGATGGCGGGCGTCGCCACCACCTGCGAGGAGTGCGAGGGGAAGCGGTTCGACGCCTCGGTGCTGGAGTACAAGCTCGGCGGCCGCGACATCAGCGAGGTGCTGGCCATGCCGGTGACCGAGGCCCGCGAGTTCTTCGGCGCCGGCCCGGCGCGCACGCCCG
>JBOHCO010000037.1:0-5131 GCA_050698895.1 Streptosporangiaceae bacterium | reverse complement strand
CCCCAGCACCCGGTCTTATTGGTCTTGGTGCAGTCGCCGTTGAAGCTGTTGGGCCCGTCGAAGTACATCCACCCGTAGTCGGCGCCCAGCGCGTTGTCCATGCCGCCGGCCCAGTTGCCGCCGATGCCGGCCGGGTGGCCGCCGCCGGGCAGCCTGCTCGGGACCTGGCCCAGCGGCGGGTCGTCATCGGCGTTCGCCCCCACCTGCGCGACCTTGTCCAGCGAATGCGTGAGCACCACCGCCGGGCGCAGCCCGCGCTCGATGCGCTCCAGGTTGACGGTGACGAAAAGCTGGTCGTCGGGCCCGAGCTTCTCGTAGGCAGCCAGCGAGAAGGACATGCCGCCCATCTTCTCCAGCACCCGCCGCGCGTGGGTGATCGCCCTGAGGATCGTCGCGTTGCAGCGGCGTCCGTCCTGGCCGCCCGAGCAGTAGCCCAGGTCCAGGAACGCGGGGCTCGGGGCCAGGCTCCTCGAGGGGTTCTTGGGCGGGAGGATGCCCTTGTGCGCGACGGCGGGGGCGGTCGCGCTGGCGAGCGCGGGACCGGGCCCGGCGAGCGCGGTTACGGCCAGCGCGATCGTGCCGACGGTCATGGCTAGTCGCAGCGCGGGCATGGGGTTCCTCCTCAGGGACCGGGCCTATCCGATGGCGCCTTACAGCCGGGACATACGGTTAAGGACATGCGGTTAAGCAGAGGCCGGGCAGCCCGGCCGGAACCGGGCGTTATCGTCTCACGGACCGGGCCGCTGGCGCCGCGATTCACATCTCTAGGACCGTGACCTGCTGGAATGGACTCATCGGCGCGGGCTTCGCCAAGTGCGTTCTGGTCCGCGGACCGTTGTCGCCGTACTGGCGCGGGATCGCGGCGCTAGGCTCAGCCCAATGAACGGGGAGCCGACGATGCCCGACGCCGACCAGGCCGGGAGCAATGAGGCTGAAACGGGTGATGCCGACGCCGGGGATCAGGCCGCGCAGCCTGGCGCGGCGCGCGGCTCCCAGCGGTCGGGGTGGCGTGAGCTCCCGATCCTGCTGGCGGTCGCGCTGGTCGTCGCGCTGATCATCAAGACCTTCGTTGTCCAGGCGTTCTACATTCCCAGCGGATCCATGGAGAACACGCTGCTGATCGGGGACAAGATCCTGGTTAACAAGCTCGTTTACCATGTCCGCGGCATCCAGCCCGGTGACATCGTGGTGTTCAACGGCGAAGGGTCCTGGGATCCCACCCCGCCTCCGGGAGGCTCGTCCGGCAACCCGGTGGCCCGGGCCTACGACGCCACGCTGCGCCCCCTGTTCCACTCCGTCGCCGGGCTGTTCGGCACGCCCATCGGGCAGACCGACTACGTCAAGCGAGTCATCGGGGTGCCCGGCGACCACGTCGCGTGCTGCACCGCGAGGGGCCTGGTCACGGTGAACGGCGTGGCGCTGCACGAGCGGTCCTACCTGTATCCGGGGAACGTCCCGTCGGGTATCCGCTTCCACGTCGTCGTCCCGCCCGGCCGGATCTGGGTCATGGGTGACCACCGGGCGATCTCGGACGACTCCCGGCTGCACCGGTCCAGCCCCGGCGGCGGCACCATCCCTGAGAGCAAGGTGATCGGGCGGGCGTTCGTGATCGTGTGGCCGCTCAGCCAGTGGCGCTTCCTGCCCATCCCGGCCACGTTCGGCCAGTCCGGCATCAGCCGGGCGGCGGCCGCGGCCGGGCGGACCGCGCCGCGCGCGGCGGCCAGCCTGGCCGGGGCCACGGTCGCCCCCGAGCCCTCGTTCCTGCCGCTGGCTGGTGGCCTGGCCTGCGCCGTCCCGCTGACCTGGCTCCAGCGCCTGGCCCGTCGTCGCCGGGCCCATCGCCGTCGGGCCCGCCGTCAGCCCGGCCGCGCCTGAGGCCGCGGGTCCGCCTCGCCGCTACCCGGCGGTCGGCCACCAGATGATCGTGGCGTCGTCGCTGGCCTTGGTGCGGGGCCAGCGGGTGCCGTCGGCGTCGGCGGCCTCGGCCGCGCGGACCTCGGCGATCAGCGCGCGCGGGCCTCGTTCGCGGATGGTGCTCAGCAGATCCGGCCAGCCAACCAGGCCGTAGCGATCGGTTATCCGGGTCGCGCCGTCGCTGAGCAGGGCCAGGCCGCGCAGGCCGGCCAGGCCGATGGTCCCGGTCCTGGCCCTGGCCGCGGCGGCGGGAGTCGCCCGGGCGGGCTGGTGGTCGTCGGTGACGATCTGCGGTGGCCGGCCGTCGCCGTAGTCGGCGGCGATGCTGGAGTCCGACAGGGCCAGGTAGCTGAACCCGCCTGGCCCGGCCCGCACCGCCGTCACGGTGGCGGCCGGGGTGGCCGGGTTGTCCAGGTCGCAGGTGCCCGCGTGCCGGTCCCGCACGTCCCCGATCGCGGCGGCCAGGGCGTCGGCCAGCCCGGTGTCCGGCTCGCCCACGAGCGCGGCCAGCAGCGTGCTGCCCAGCGTGCGCGCGTACCAGGCCACCCCGTGCCGGCAGCCGGTCGGCGTGCCGCGCGGCATGGTGGTCGCGCCGTCCAGCAGCACGGCGGCCCCCGGTGCCACGGCGCAGAAGTCCTCGTTCGGCCAGCCCGGGGTCCCGGCCGCGGTGGCCAGCACCACCCGCGTGTCGGTCGCCTGGCGGTCGGTCGGGTCTCCCGGCATGCCTGTCCTCCCTGGTCGTCCCGTGGATCGGGCGCTCGCTCCAGTAAGGATGTCAGCATGCGCGCTCTTCTAGCGGCCATCCGGTGCGAGAAGGGCGGCCTCGACACCAACCTTTCTTCTCACCTCAGCCTGCTGGCCAGCGCCGCGTCGGCCGGATGTGACCTCGGGGTGCAGCGCAAGCGGCAGCTCGGCGACATCCCTGTCTGACGGCCGGCGGCGCGAGAAATGTGAGTTTCCTGCTTCTCGGAATGGGCCGGTCCGGGTCGGCGAGCCCTATGCTCGTGCCTGCGCGGTGGGGGCCTCCGCTATTGACACGGGAACGGGACAGGCCATGACAGCTGGCGGGTACGGGACGGCGAGGCCGAGCGACGCGGACCGCGCGAATGTGCAGGCGATCCTGAATCGCGCCTACGCCGAGGGCCGGCTCAGCCAGCCGGACTTCGAGGCCCGCGCCGCGCAGGTGGCGGGTTCGGAGACCAACGACCAGCTGTCGCAGCTCACGGCCGATCTGGGCGCTCCCGTGCCGCCCCCGGCCGCGCCGGGATGGGGAGCGCCGCCGCCGGGCTACGCTCCGATGCCCTATCCGCCGCGGCCCACCAATCAGCTCGCCATCGCGGCGCTGGTATGCGGCTGCGCCCAGCTGTTCTTCTCGGTCCTGACCGGGATCCCGGCCGTGATCCTGGGCCATATCGCCCGCCGCCAGATCCGCGAGACCGGCGAGAATGGCGATGGCATGGCCCTGGCCGGGCTGATTCTCGGCTACGTGGGCATCGGCCTGAGCGTGATATTCGCCGTTATTATCGTCCTCGTCATCGTCGCCGCGGTGCACGACCAGAACGCCATTAACAGCTGCACGAACATCAACTGTTAGCGCAGGGCCCTCAGACGCCCGGTCAGGACGGGCCCGGCCAGGGCCGGCTAGTCCTCGGGCTTGGGGCTGATCCGGGTGCCCAGGTCGGCACCCTCGGCGATCTGGCGCATCACCCCGACGGCCGCGACGTCGAAGACATGCATGGTCAGGCCGTGCTCGTTGGCCAGCACGAACGCGCTGGTGTCCATCACCCTGACGCCCACGGCCAGCGCCTCGTCGTAGGTGAGCTGGGCGTAACGCACGGCGTCCGGGTTGATCTTCGGGTCGCTGTCGTAGACCCCGTCGACGCCGCGCTTGGCCACCAGCAGGGCGTCGGCGTCCAGTTCCAGTGCTCGCTGCACGGCCGGGTAGTCGGTCGTCACGTAGGGCTGGCCAATGCCGCCGGCCAGCAGCACGACGCGGCCCATGTCCAGGTGCCGCGCGGCGCGCAGGCGGATGAACGGCTCGGCCACGCTCTGGATGGGCACGGCCGTCATCACGCGGACGTCCGCCTCGGTCCTGGCCGTCAGCGCGCCGCGCAGCATCAGCGCGTTCATCACGGTGCCGAGCATGCCGATGTTGTCCGCCTCGGCCCGGCTGATGCCCCAGCCGTCGGCCATCCGGCCGCGGAAGTAGTTGCCGCCGCCGACCACGACGGCGACCTGCACGCCCAGGTCGGTGAGCGACAGCACCTCCGTGGCGACGCGGGCCAGGCTGTCCGGGTCGACGCCCCAGCCCGCTGTCCCGGCCAGCGCCTCGCCGCTGAGCTTCACGACGACCCTGCGGTATCTGGGCATGGCCCCGCTCCTCCCGATCGGACTGCGGCTTCCCCCGCGCCGAGGCTACCGTGCCGCCGGCACCCAGGATGCCGCGCTCGGCCCGGCCGGCCGTGCATCCGAGGTCGGGGCCGAGCCTCCGGGCGGCCAGCCGGACTACGCGATTGACTCTCCTGTAACCGGAGACTTGAGGGTCGGTGACATGACCCATCTCGACCTCATCACTCAGGCCCCGGCCCGTCCGCCTATCCCAGCGCGCTCGCGCTCGCCGCTGCCCGTGCTCATGTGCGGCGTCTTCATGATCGTTCTTGATTTCTTCATCGTCAACGTGGCGCTGCCCCTCCATCCAGGCCGAGCTGCACGCGGGCTCCAGCGCCGTCGAGTGAGTCGTCGCGGGTTACGGCCTGACCTGCGCCGTCCTGCTGATCGGCGGCGGCCGCCTGGGCGACCTCTACGGGCGGCCGCCGGATGTTCTGCGCCGGGATGGCGCTGTTCGTCGTCGCCTCCGCCGCCTGCGGCCTGGCCCCGACCGTCGCCGTGCTGGTCGCCGCGCGGCTGGTCCAGGGCATCGGCGCCGCGCTGATCAGCCCCAATGTCCTGTCGATCATCGGCGTCTCCTACTAGTGGGAGCGCGGTGAGGTGACCGCGTTCGTCCCGGTGGCCGAGGCCGCCACCGGGACCGGCCGGGCCGTGCTGCTGGAGGTGCCTTCGGCCGAGCTGGCGATCGCCATGCACGAAGGAGCGTTCGCGGAGCTGGACCGGACCTACGGCGCACTCGGCACCTACGTGACCGAGCGCGAGCTCGGCGTCGACGGGCCGATCCGCGAGTACTACGTGGTCAGCCCGCTCGACACCGATGACGAGGCGC
>JBOHCO010000036.1:0-5031 GCA_050698895.1 Streptosporangiaceae bacterium | reverse complement strand
CCCGCACGCCGAGCAGGCCGACGCCGCGGAGCTGGCCGCGCTGACCGCGGCCGACGAGCGGCCGCGCCCGCCGTCGTGGCGGCTGTCTCCCGAGGCCGTGGTCACCTACCTGCTCGGCGGCACGCTGCGCACCGGACAGGTGATCAGCCCGAAGTACATCGGGCCGCGGCGGCTCATCGAGATCGCCGTGGCCACGCTGGCCACCGACCGGGCGCTGCTGCTGCTCGGCCTGCCCGGCACGGCCAAGACCTGGGTCTCCGAGCACCTGTCCGCGGCGATCTCCGGCGACTCCACGCTGCTGGTCCAGGGCACCTCCGGCACCCCGGAGGAGGCCATCAGGTACGGCTGGAACTACGCGCGGCTGCTGGCCGAGGGCCCCAGCATGGCGGCGCTGGTCCGCTCCCCGGTGATGACCGCCATGGCCGCGGGCAGCATCGCCCGCATCGAGGAGCTGACCCGGATCCCGTCGGACGTCCAGGACGCCCTGATCACGATCCTGTCCGAGAAGACGCTGCCCGTGCCCGAGCTGGCCACCGAGGTGCAGGCAGCCAGGGGCTTCAACGTCATCGCCACCGCCAACGACCGGGACCGGGGCGTCAACGACCTGTCCTCCGCGCTGCGCCGGCGGTTCAACACCGTCGTGCTGCCGCTGCCCGCCACCGAGCAGGAGGAGATCGACATCGTCGTACGGCGGGTGGAGTCCCTGGGCCGGGCCCTTGACCTGCCGCCGGTCCCGTCGGCGCTGGAGGAGATCCGCCGCGTGGTCACCGTGTTCCGCGAGCTGCGCGCCGGGGCCACGGCCGACGGGCGGACCCGGCTCAAGTCGCCTTCCGGGACCATGTCGCCGGCCGAGGCCATCTCGGTGATCACTGGCGGGATGGCGCTGGCCGCCCACTTCGGCGACGGCGTGCTGCGCCCGGCCGACGTGGCCGCCGGCATCGTCGGCTCGATCATCAAGGATCCCGTCACCGACGCCACGGTGTGGACCGAGTACCTGGAGGCCGTGGTCCGCGAGCGCCGCGACTGGGCCGACTTCTACCGGGCCTGCCGCGAGGTCAGCGGGTGACCATCGCCACCAGCCCGGCCGCCGCCAGCCCGGCCGCCGCTGGTACCCCGCCGCGCGTTTCCGCGGAAACGTCGGTGCACATGCGTGACGCACTTGCGCCAGACGTTCCCGCGGAAACGCAAGCCGTTCCCGCGGAAGCACCCGCCGTTCCCGCGGAACAGAGCGCCGTTGTCGGCCGGGTCGGCGCCGAGCCGGTCGCCGCGGATCAGGACGCCGCCGTCCCGGCCGAAGCTGGGTCAGTCGTCGCTCAGACTGCGACCCGGCTGGCCGTCACCGTGCCGGCGGCCACCGGGTCGGCCGGCGGGCGGAGCCGGGCACGGCCGGGCCCGGACCGGGTCGCGGTGCTGGGCATCCGGCACCACGGGCCGGGCTCGGCCAGGTCCGTCGTGGCCGAGCTCGACCGGGTCCAGCCCGACATCGTGCTCATCGAGGGACCGGCCGACGCCGACCCGTTGCTGGCGCTGAGCGCCGACCCCGGCATGAGCCCGCCGGTGGCGCTGCTGGCCTACGTGACCGGAGCGCCGCGGATCTCGGCGTTCTGGCCGTTCGCGGTGTTCTCGCCCGAATGGCAGGCGCTGCGCTGGGCCGCCGGGCACCAGGTGCCGGTGCGGTTCTGCGACCTGCCCGCGTCGATGATCCTGGCCGGCCGCGACGACGACGAAGCCGACGCCGCCACGGCCGACGGCGACACCGACACCGACACCGTCGCGGCCGAAGGCGACACCGACACCGACACCGACACCGTCGCGGCCGACGGCGACACCGACACGTACGCCAGCCCCAGCGCTGACGCCGACACTAGTCTCCGAGGAACTAGTTCCAAGGAAACTAGTTCCGGGGGAATTAGTGCGGTCGAGACTGGGGATGCTGAGCCTGCGGTCGGCGAGCGGCAGCCTGGCCACGCCGCCCGACGTGGCGACGACGGGCCACCTCAAGACACCGAGCAGGCCGCCGTCGCGCTGCGGGAGGACCCCATCGCGCTGCTGGCCGGCGCGGCCGGGTACGACGACCCCGAGCGGTGGTGGGACGACGTCATCGAGTCGCGCATGGACGGGCAGCCGCCGTTCGCCGCGCTGACCGAGGCCATGGCCGAGCTGCGGGCCCGGCCGCCCGCCGCGCCGCGCCGCCGCCAGCAGGAAGAGGACCGGCGCGAGGCCCACATGCGCCAGGTGCTGCGGGCCGCGCTGAAGCAGGCCGACGGGACGGTGGCGGTGGTCTGCGGCGCCTGGCACGCTCCGGCGCTGGCCGCCCGCCAGCGCCGACGCGGCGCTGCTGCGCGGCGCGGCCAAGCGCAAGACCACCCTGACCTGGGTGCCGTGGACCCACTCCCGGCTCGCGGCGGCGTCCGGCTACGGCGCGGGGGTGACCTCGCCGGGCTGGTACCACCACCTGTTCACCGCCCCGGACCACGTAGTGACCCGGTGGCTGACCCAGGTGGCCGGGGTGCTGCGCCGCCGCGACCTGCCGGTCTCCTCGGCGCACGTCATCGAGGCAGTCCGGCTGGCCGAGGCGCTGGCGGCGCTGCGCGGCCGGCCGCTGGCCGGGCTGGCCGAGGTCAGCGAGGCGACCTGGTCGGTGCTGTGCGGCGGCGACGAGGTGGCGGCGGACTTCGTGACCCGCGACCTGGTGGTCGGCGAGCGGCTGGGCCAGGTCCCCGCCGGCGCGCAGGCGGTGCCGCTGGAGGTGGACCTGCGGGCCCGGGCCAGGACGCTGAAGCTGCGGATCGACCCGCTGGACAAGACGGTCGCGCTGGACCTGCGCAAGGAGTTCGACCGGGACCGGTCGGTGCTGCTGCACCGGCTGCGGATCCTGGGCATCGGCTGGGGCGAGATCACCGACGACCCGGTGCGCTCCACGGGGACTTTCCGCGAGAGCTGGGTCCTGCGCTGGCGGCCCGAGCTGGCCGTCTCGATCATCGACGCGGCGCTGTGGGGCACCACGGTGGGCGCGGCGGCCAGCGCGAAGATCACCGACGCGGCCCGCCGGGCCAGCGACCTGGTGGCGGTGACGGCGGCGGTGGAGGGCGCGCTGCTGGCCGACCTGCCGGACGCGCTGCCCGAGGTGCTGCGGGCGCTGGACGAGAAGGCGGCCCTGGACCAGGACGTGGCCCGCCTGATGGCGGCGCTGCCCGCGCTGGTGCGGGCGCTGCGCTACGGCGACGTGCGGGGCACGGACACGGCGGCGCTGGCCGAGGTGGCCCGGGCGCTGATCGTGCGGATCTGCGCCGGGCTGCCGGCCGCGGTGGGCGGGCTGGCCGACGACGCGGCGGCGGCGCTGCGCGCCCGGCTGGACGCGGTGCACGCGGCGGTCGCGCTGCACGCCCAGACCGAGGCCGGCCGGCAGGCCCGCGACCGCTGGCTGGCGGTGCTGACCGGGCTGGCCGATCGCCGGGATGTGCACGGGCTGCTGGCCGGGCGGATCGTGCGCCTGCTGGTGGACAGCCAGGCGCTGCCCGGGGAGGAGGCGTCCCGGCGCTTCGCGGCCCACCTGTCGGTGGGTCCCAGCGCGGCGGACAAGGCGGCCTGGGCCGAGGGCTTCCTGGCCGGCAGCGGCCTGCTGCTGGTGCACGACCGCGACCTGCTCACGGTGCTGGACGGCTGGGTCGCCGGCCTCGGCGAGGAAGAATTCCTGGACGTGCTGCCGCTGCTGCGGCGGACGCTGGCCGGGTTCTCGGCCCCGGAACGGGCCAACCTGGCCGCCGCGGTGCGGCAGCTCGGCACCGGCGGGCCCGCGCCCGGCCGCGCCGAGCCGGTGGACGCCGAGCGCGCCGCGGGCGTGCTGCGCACGGTCGCGGCCATCCTGGGCGGCCCGCGATGACCGGCCCGGCCCAGCCCGACGCCGCCCGGCCCGACCCGGCCCAGCCCGACCCGGACCAGCCCGGCCCGGACCGCCGCGCGGACGACGATGAGCGGATGCGGCGGTGGCGGCTGCTGCTCGGGTCCGCCGCCGCCGAGGCCATGGATGGCGAGGACGGGACGCGGCTGAGCCAGGCCGACCAGGCGGTGGACGCGGCGCTGGCCGCGCTCTATGACCAGGACGGGGACGCGGCGGGCCGCCGCAGCCGGCAGCGCTCGGCGAGCCTGGGCGCGTCGGCGCCGTCGGTGGCCCGCTGGCTGGGCGACATCCGCACCTACTTCCCGTCCAGCGTGGTCCAGGTCATGCAGCGCGACGCCATCGACCGGCTGCACCTGCGTGAGCTGCTGCTGGAGCCGGAGATGCTGGCCTCGGTCCAGGCCGACGTGCACCTGGTCGGCACGCTGCTCAGCCTCAGCGCGGTGATGCCGGAGTCGACCAAGCAGACCGCCCGCCAGGTGGTCCGGGGCGTGGTCGAGGAGATCGAGCAGCGGATCCGGCGCGCCACCCGGGCCGCCGTCACCGGGGCGGTCAGCCGGTCCGCCCGGACCCGCCGCCCGCGGCCTCGGGACATCGACTGGAACAAGACCATCGCCGCCAACCTGTCCCGCTACCAGCCCGCCTACAAGACGGTGATCCCCGAGCAGCTCATCGGCTACGGCCGCCGGCAGCAGGTGGTGGCCAGGGACATCATCCTGGCCATCGACCAGTCCGGCTCGATGGCGTCCTCGGTGGTCTACGCGTCGGTGTTCGGCGCGGTGCTGGCGTCCATCCGCGCGGTCCGCACGTCGCTGGTCGTGTTCGACACCGCCGTGGCCGACCTGACCGAGAAGCTGGCCGACCCGGTGGAGGTGCTGTTCGGCGCCCAGCTCGGCGGCGGCACCGACATCAACCAGGCCCTGGCCTACGCCCAGACGCTGATCACCCGGCCGCGGGACACGGTGTTCGTGCTCATCTCCGACCTGTTCGAGGGCGGGGACGAGGACCAGATGCTGGCTCGGGTGGCCGCGATGAAGGCGGCCGGGGTCCAGGTCGTGGCGCTGCTGGCGCTGTCCGACGACGGCGCGCCCGCCTACGACTCGGGCAACGCGGCGGCGCTGGCCGAGCTGGAC
>JBOHCO010000035.1:0-6703 GCA_050698895.1 Streptosporangiaceae bacterium | reverse complement strand
ACCCTGCGGGTGCCCAGCGATGGCGGGGTGAAGTCGCTGCGGGCTCTGCTGGGCCAGCTCGACGAGCATTCGATCGACGTTGAGGAACTGTCCGTGCACACGCCGGACCTCGATGACGTTTTCCTTGCCCTGACCAGTCACGCAAGCACGGAGGCCATCTCATCATGAGCACCATTTCAGCGCCGCTGACCGACTCGCGGATCATGCTGCGCCGCAACTTCAAGCACATCCTCCGGAATCCGGTCACGATATTCAACGGCGCTCTGATGCCGGTCGTGATCATGCTGATGTTCGTGTACGTGCTCGGCAACGCATTCAATGTCGGCGAGCACTACATCGAGTACGCGACGCCAGGCCTGATCCTGCTGGCCATCACCTACGGGCTGTCGGCCACCGCGGTGTCCGTGAACTCCGACATGACGAAGGGCATCATCAACCGGTTCAAGGTGATGAATGTCTCCCGCGGCGCCGTCCTGAACGGTCACGTCGCGGCTACAATGCTAGGCGGTTCGGCGGCCATCGCGGTCATCATCGGAATGGCCTTCGCGCTGGGGTTCCGGTCGCCTGCGACCCCCCTGGACTGGCTCGGCGCGATCGGCATCACCGCGGCGGCCGCATTCGCGTCGGCCTGGCTCACGGTCGCGCTGGGCATCGCCGCGAAGACTCCGGAATCCGCGGGCCTCACCGTCGTGCCGCTGCTCTTGCTGCCCTTCGTGAGCAGCGCGATCGTGCCGGCCGCCAAGATGGGCCAGGGGGTACGGCAATTTGCCGAGTACCAGCCCTTCACGCCGATTATCGAGTCGCTGCGCGGATTGCTCACCGGCACCCCGTCGGGCGGCTACGCGGCCGCCGCTCTCACCTGGTCCGCCGGGATCGCCCTGGTCGGGTACCTCTGGTCGCGGGCCACGTTCAGCAAGCGAGCGTAGCTTCAGCCAGCTCGCGCCAGCTCGCCAACGCCCCCTCCTGCGTCGCCTCGGCGAACCGCGCCTCGCCGAGGCGACGCCGCGCGGCCTGCTCGATGCGGTCCTCATCCGGCTTCGACCGATCCGGCAGCCCGCGCAGGCTCGCGCTCGCCGCCAGCAGCCGCGCGGCCTGCTCGAACTGGCCGCGGCGCAGCGCCAGGTCCGCGATCCCGACGAGTACGTGCGCGATCAGGGAGGGATGTCCCGCCTCCGTCGCGGCCTGGAACGCCACGACGCGGTGGTCGCGGGCCTCGTCCAGGCCGTCGGCCAGGTAACCGATCAGGTCGTGCGTCATCGCCCGGAAGAGGGCCTGCTCCGCTTCGTCGCCCAGCATGGCTGTCGCGACGTCGAGTTGCCGGAAGGCCTGCTCGGAGTCGCCGCTCCAGCGGGCCAGCTCGGCCTTGGCCAGGGCCAGCGCGGCCAGCGCAGACGGCCACACGACCCGTTCGGCGTACCGCTGGGCCTCGGCCATGGCCGCCGTGCTCGACTCCTCATCACCCAGCAGCCAGTACAGCTGAGCCTGCCGCGACCGCCACTGAACCACATCATCGATGGCGCCGAGCTCCGTGGCGACCGCGATCGCCTGTTCGTAGTGCTCGGACGCAGCAGCGAACTCACCTCGGGTGGCGATCCGGCCCGCCAGCTCGGTCTGGGCGAAGGAAATCCCCCACCGCTCGCCGAGCGCCCGGAACTCGGCGACCGCCATCTCGAGGTAGGCATCCGCATCCCGCCCGCCCCGCTCGCCCTGGCCGAGCACGATCCGCATCTTGCCCAGGTGCAGCCGGGCCAGTGCCCGTACCCACGGGTCGTCGTCGGCGAGCAGCGATTCGAACGCGGGCAGAACCTCGTCCGGCGCCCGCAGCATGCGTTCCATCGGGGGGACGAAGGCCAGGTGCGGGCTGCGGTGCTGACTGCGCTGGGTGAGCCGGTAGGCCTGGTGGATCCACCCCGCCGCCTGGTACTCGTCACGCGGACCGTCGGTCATGAACATCACGCCAAGCGCGTAGACCGTGGCCCGGATCTCGTCGCTCACCTCGCCGGGCGTGCCGGTGGCCGCGGTGATCAGCTCAAGGCCCTCGGCCTTGTGCCCGCCGAGCCACCAGTACCAGCCGGCGGCCGCCGCGAGCCGCATCGCACCCTGGGCTTCGCCGGCCGCGAGCGCGCCCCGCAGGGCCACAGCGATGTTGTCGTGCTCAAGCTCGAGCGTGGCGAGCCATTCCAGTTGCTCGGCGCGGCGCAGTTGCGGCTCCGCGGTCTCGGCGAGCCCGGTGAAGTAGGCCAGATGCGCATGGCGCGCCAGGTCCGATTCCCCCGCCTCCGCGAGCCGGTCCTGGGCGTATTCCCTGATCGTGTCGAGCATCCGGTAGCGCGGTCCGCCGTCCCCCTCGGTGCGGAGCAGCGACTTGTCGGCCACCGCGGTCAGCAACTCGAGCACGTCCGCCGGCTCGACCGCATCGCCGCCGCAGACCTGCTCGGCCGCATCCAGGCTCGCTCCGCCGGAGAACACCGCCAGCCTGCGCAGGACGATCCGTTCCGCGTCGGTGAGCAGCTCCCAGCTCCAGTCGACCACCGCGCGCAGCGTCCGGTGGTGCGGCAGCGCGGTACGGCTGCCGCCGGTCAGCAGGCGGAACCGGTCGTCGAGCCGGCGGGCGAGCTGATCGAGGGACATCGTGCGCAACCTGGCCGCGGCCAGCTCGATGGCCAGCGGCATCCCGTCCAGTGCCTGGCAGACGCGCACCATCGTCGACAGCGCGCCGGCGTCGGTCGCGAGATCCCGGCGCACCGCGCCGGCCCGGTCGCGCAGCAACTGGACGGCTGGAGAGGACTCGATCTCGCCTGGACTGGCGTCCCGTTCCGGCACGGCCAGCGGCTCGACCTGCCACAGCGCCTCGCCGGTGATGCCGAGCGGTTCCCGGCTCGTGGCCAGGATCCGCAGCCGCTGGCACTCCCCGAGTACCCGGTGGGCGAATGCCGCCGCCGACTCGATCACGTGCTCACAGTTGTCCAGAATCAGCAGCGCCTCGCGCTCGCGGATCGTGGCGATGAGCCGGTCCATCGGTTCCGCGTTCGGCGCGCCGCCGAGCAGCGTATCCCGGAGGCCGAGCGCGGTGAGCGTCGATTGCGCCACGTCACCGCTCGCGCCGATCGACGCCAGTTCCACCAGCCAGGCGCCGTCCGGCAGGTCGCCGAGCAGCGTCCGGGCGGTTTCCGTGGCCAGCCTGGTCTTCCCCGAGCCGCCCGGCCCGATCATGGTGGTGAGCCGATGTTCGGCGATGATGTCGCGGACCGCGGCGACATCAGCGTCCTTGCCGACGAAGCTGGTCAGCTCGGCGCGCAGGTTGGTCTTCCGGTTCTCCTCCCGCCGTCCCAGCTCGCCCCGCAGCAGTGCGACGTGCAGTCCGGACAGCTCCGGTGAGGGGTCGGCGCCCAGCGCGTCGGCCAGGGCTTCTCGCGTGCGCTGGTACACCAGCAGCGCCTCGGTGTCGCGACCGGCCGCGACCAGGGCCCGCATCAGCGCGGCGACCAGGCGCTCTCGCACCGGATGCGCGGCCACCACGTCGGTCAGCTCCGTGACCAGCTCCGCACCGTGGCCGAGGCTGACCTCGGCATCGAACCGATCCTCCATGGCGGTCAGGCGTAGCCCCTCGAGCCGGGTGACCGCCGCGTCAAACGCGCCGCTATCCGGCAGACCGACGTCCTGCATGGCCGCGCCGCGCCACAACGCGAGCGCCTCGCGCAGCAGCTTTACCCGCCGCGAATCCTCGGTGCGGGCCTGGCCGACGAGGCGCTCGAACCGCACGCCGTCGACGGCGTCGGGTTCCACCCGCAGCCGGTAGCCGTCCGTCTGCCCCTCGACCAGCCCTTCCGGCAGCGCCTTCCGCAGCCGGGAAACCCGGCGCTGCAGGGCATTCGCCGCTTCGGAGGGCGGGTGCTCACCCCAGATCCAGTCGACGAGCGCCGCCTTCGGAACGGCGCGGCCAGGTTGGAGTGCCAGGGCGATCAGCAGCGCGCGCAGCCGGGCGCCCGGCACGTCGGCGAGGACGCCGTCGTCCGTGCGAACCTCGAATGATCCAAGCATCCCGATCTGCACCTAGCCGATTTTGCCATGGGCGACTGGCCGCCTCCGACTGGTGACGTGCGCAAAGGCCTGACTAGGGGCGGGCCCTGGCTTTCTAGCGGGCGCCGGCTAGCGGCCGAGTGCGATCCGGGCGAGGGACTGCCAGTTCCAGGCCCGCTCGGGGCCATGCTGGGCGATGAGGTGGATCGCGTCGATCGTGACCGGGCACTCCGGCAGCTCACGGCCCAGCGCGGCGATGATCGGATCAGCCGGCTGATCCTGGGTGCTGTAGGCCAGCGTCACGTGGGGAATCCACGGCGGGGTCGTGACATCCGAAGGCCGGGCTGGCGTGCTGGCGGCGGCCTGGCGGACGGCCCCAGCGACGGCGTCCAGGGCGTCCCCTGGCCTGGCGCCCAGGGTGATGGCCTCTGGGTGGTAGAGCACGTGGCCGAGCGTGCAGGTAACCGGCGGTACCCGCTGGAGCAGCGGCCTGGCCTGGCCGACCATGGCCTCGACCTCACCGTGGGCGAAGTCGGTGGTCAGGCCGACCCGCAGAACGCTCAGATGCAGCCACTGCTCGGGGGTGAAGTGCAGGCCGCTGAAGCCGCTCAGGCGACCGCGGGCGACGGCGGCCAGGGCCCGGACCTGGGGCTGATCACGCATCAGGACGTGCCAGTACAGCTGAGCCTGTTCCGGCGCTGGCTCGGCACGGGCCTGCCACCGGTCGGCCATCCTGGCGGGCAGTGGGCTCATTGCTATCGGTAACCTCGCTTGAGCAGGTACTTGGCTCCGGCCTCGAACGCCTCCGGGGCGAGCAGTTCGAAGCCGAAGGCGTCGGCGAGCCGGTCGGTCGTGTTGAACGCGGCGCAGACCGCCAGCGCGTCCTCGACCTGCTGGGGTGAGACACCTGCGGCCAGCACTTCCCGCATGTCCCCGGTGCCGACCTCGCCCTCCCTGGTGAGCTTGCCGAGCATCCGCAGCGTCGCCCGGAGCCCGTCCTCGACGGGAGCCGATTCCAGGTCGGACAGCACCGCCTGAACCTTAGCGCCGTCGGCGTACGCCTGACCTGCGGTCGCGGTGTGCGCGCCGAGGCAGAACGCGGACTCGTTGACCTTCGACACGAAGGCCGCCATCAGCTCTCGGTCAGCTACCGACCAGGCCGAAGGTCCGCGCATCGCCTCGTGGGTGAACGTCTTCGCCCGGGCGCCGTAGAAGTCGGGCCGGTAGAAGACCAGCTTGGCCGCGTCTGGCAGGGGATACCCGGAGAACACCCGGATGATCGCGAACAGCAGCTTGGTCCCGGGCCGGTAACCGTGGTTGAGGATGTCCAGCCGCATTATCCGGCCGCCCCGCTGGCGGTTGCCTCGGCCAGGGCGGCCAGTCCCGCGTCATACCGCCGGGCGGACTGGCCGAGAGCGGCGGATATCACCAGCTCGAAGAGCTCATCCTCGCTGAAACCCGATGCCTTGGCCGCGGCGAAGTCCGCATCGGTGACCTGGGCCGGCCTGGTGGCGACCTGGCCGATCAGCGCCTGCAGGGCCGGGGGGACGTCAGCGTTGCTGAAGGCCCGCGCCCGCAGGTCCGCAGATGCCCGGCCCGCCCCGTTCAGGACGCGATCCACCAGAGCCTGGTGCAGTGCTCGCTTCTTATCCACATCCGGCACGTCGCCCTCTGCCTCCTGTCCAGCCCGGCTATCTGCTGTCATCTACACATCGATCGGCGGCGGCCGAACAGGACACCCCGCGAAAAGATCGCCCGCCCCAGTTCACGGGCTCGTGACCGCCTCGGCTATCTGGCGGGCGCAGGCGTCAGCAGAGCACTCGGTGGAATCGACCTCGACGTCGTAGGCGATGCCCTCATGCACGGCGGTCGCCTGGGCCGTCGCCATGCCGGGGACCCGATCGGGCCGGGCCGCCTCCCGCCCCGCAGCCACCAGCGGATCGCAGTGGACGCCGGCCCACAGCACGTCCAGGCCGCTCAGCAGGCCCCGCAGCCGCTGCTGCCCCGCACCGCCGGCCAGGAGCACCTCATCGAGGATCAGGCGTGCTCCGCGATGCGCCATGGCCGCCAGGCCCTGGTACCAGATGTTCTCGATCGCCCGGAACTCCGGCTTCACCGTCACGGTGCCGTCCGGCTCCAGCACGAGCCCGGAGCGCGGGTCTTCTCCCCGGCCCGGGAGCGCCTCGACCAGGACGTCTACGCCGAACGTGAGCCACTGGCCCGGCAGGATCTCCTGCAGCGCCCGCGCTATCGAGGACTTTCCCGAGCTGGAGCCGCCGTTCAGCATGATCACCTGGGTCATGAAGCCTCGCTAGAGAAGCGGACTGGCCGAGCCCGGCACAGCGGCCCGACAGTCCGTAAGGCCAGAACTACGGCCCGGCGGGACCTCGCCAGGGCCCGGACCGGTCCGATCATGTCACGCTGACGTGGGTTGCCTGGCGCAATTACCCAGTCATCGGCGCATCGCCCGGGCAGATCATCGCTACTGTGTGCGGGTGCTCGGATCCGGGTGGACTGAGGTCGTCGCCCTGTTTGCCGCGTACCTCATCGCGGTTCGGTCGATCCTGGCACCGGTGCTGATCGCCTCGGGGCGCCCGGCCGCGGAGGTAGCCCCGGCCGCGCTGGCGTCGACGTTCGTGACCTCGGTGGCGGGGGTGGTGACGTTCACGATCTTGTCCGTGCA